>QNDV01000072.1 GCA_003646045.1 bacterium | reverse complement strand
ATCGCCCTGCTGGCCCATCTGGCGGGACTATCCGCTGACGGTGCCGCCGTTGCCGTGCTGCTGCAGTGGTTCGCCTGGACCCTGCCCGCCATGGGCCTGGGTATCGACGCCCTGCTGGCCGACCAGGACCGCAACCTGGGCATCGAGAAACGCTTCCTGCGCGATGTGGTCGACGCCATTCCCCACTTTGTCTACGCCCGCAACCAGGATGGGCGCTACACCCTGGCCAACGCGGCGGTAGCCCACTTCTTCGGGCTCGATGTCTCCGAGGTGGAAGGGTACAAACTCGAAGACGTCCACGGACCGGGCAAGGATTGCGACGCCTGGTTGGCCCAGGACCGCGAGACCCTGCGCCGCGGCGACCAGTGGTCGTATCCCGAAAGAATCACCGGCGCGGATGACCGGATCCTGGACGTCCACTCCATCAAGCGCCCCCTGGCCAAAGCCGCCGACGGCACCGGCCAGGTACTCGGAGTGTCCATCGACGTCACCGATCGCCTGGCGGCCGAGCGGGCCCTGGGCGAGCGACTGGAAATGGAACGGGCCACCGGCGCCATTCGCACGGCGTTCGTCCAGTGTACGGCCGAGGAAATGTCCGCCGCCCTGGACGACGTGTTGAGCCGCGTCTGCGACTTCGCCGGCGCCCAGCGCTGCTACATCTTCCGCTTCGGTACGGACAACGGCTCAGCCAAGCGGCTCTTTGCCAGGACGGTGCCCGGCACCCCGCAACGTTCCGAACCCCCGGAACGGATCGCCGCCGGAGACCTGCACTGGGCCGCCAACTCCCTGGCCGCGGCCGCGCCCATCGACGTGGGCGGAGCGAGTGCCTGGCCCGCCGGCGCCACGGGTTTCCGCCGCCATTTCGACCTGGGTGCGAACGACTCGCTGTTGATAGTTCCGATCCTGCAACAGGGTCGCCTGTTCGGTCTGATCGGCGTGGACCGGCGCGGCGCCGAGCCCTGGCACGGCGATGTCATGACCATGCTGCGCAACGTGGGCGACCTGTTCATCACCGTCTGGGGCAAGCTGTCCACCGAACGCGATCTGGTGGACGCCATGGAGGCCGCCCAGGCCAGCAGCCGGGCCAAGACCGAGTTCCTGGCCAACATGAGCCACGAGATCCGCACGCCCATGAACTGCATCATCGGCATTGCCGACCTGCTGCGGGAGATGGATCCCACCGACGAACAGTCCCAGTACCTGGAGATGGTGCGGCAGGCCGGCGCCTCGCTGCTGACCATCCTCAACGATGTGCTGGATATCTCCAAGATCGAGGCGGGGCGACTGGAACTCGACCCCATGCGCACCGAACTGCGCGCCGTGGTGGAGGAAGTGGTGGGACTCATCGCGTTCACGGCCCAGAGCCGCGGCCTGGAAGTGGTGTGCCGCCTGGCCCCGGGGCTGCCGGCCTACGGGGTGCTGGACGGCGGGCGTCTGCGCCAGGTGCTGGCCAACCTGCTGAACAACGCCGCCAAGTTCACGCGGCGCGGACACATCTACCTGGATGTGGAACCGGCGGGTGGCGAGGGCTCGTCGTCGTGTCTGCGCTTCCGCGTCACCGACACGGGCATCGGCATCCCCGACGAACAGATGCAGCGCATCTTCGAGAAATTCACCCAGGCCGAGGCCGGCACCACGCGTCGCTTTGGCGGCACGGGCCTGGGCCTGGCCATCAGTCGCCAACTGGTGAACCTCATGGGTGGCGATCTGGTGGCCGAGAGCGTGCCCGACCATGGCTCGACTTTCACCTTCACCATTCCCGTGGCCCGGCCCGAACCCATGGCGCTGCCGCCGGTGGGCACCAGCCGGGACGCGGTGCTCATCGTGACGGGCCATGAACTGGCCGGCGAGGTGCTGGCCGAACAGACACGCCATTTGGGTTGCGCCGCCAGCCTGGTGATGGGTGCCCCTGACGCCCTGACCATGCTCGCGGGCAAGCCCACCAGCGGCGACGGCACCTGGCGCGCCGTACTGGTGGACCAGTCCCTGCCCGTACCCGACCTGCAGGCCGTGGCCATCCATTGCCGCGGCCTGGCGCCGGTCAAGCGCCCGCGCCTGTGGGTGATGACCGACCTTGCCGCCCGTCCGCGAGATGTGGTCGAGGGTATCGACGGCTACCTCACGAAGCCGGTGCGCCTGGATCGTCTGGCCGCCGTGCTGGCGGCGCCCCCCACCGCCACGGCGGTGGTCATGCCCTCGCGCCTGTCCTCCGCCCAGGTAGTGGAGGCCGCCGACGCGGACGGCGATGCCCAGGGCGCCCGCATCCTCCTGGCCGAGGACAACCCCTTCAACCAGCAGGTGGCCGTGGCCCTGCTCGACCGCCTGGGCTGCAACGTGACCGTGGCCGCCAACGGACGCGAAGCCGTGGAGTTGGCTGCCGACGGCGAATTCGACCTGGTGTTCATGGATTGCCAGATGCCGGAGATGGACGGCTACGAAGCCACGCGCCGCATCCGGGAGCAGGAGGATAGCGGGTCCGCCGTGCCCATCGTCGCCATGACAGCCAACGCCTTGAGCGGCGACCGCGAAGCCTGCTTCAACGCCGGCATGGACGACTTCGTGGCCAAGCCCATTACCAAGGCCATGCTCGGTGCGATTCTCAAGAGGATGGGGTTGATCAGCAGTCCCGTTTGATCCCGTTGGCCAGGTACTGCCGCAGGTCCACGGCGCTCAGGGTATTGAGGACGCTGCGGCAGCAGATCCCCGCCTCCTGGGCCATCTCGGCACCATGACGAAAATCCACCAGCCGCGCCGCGCGGTGGGCGTCCGGGCTGATGGCCATGGGCACACCCAGCTCCTGGGCCAGGCGACAGGCCGTCCAATCGGGTTCGGGGCAGGTGGGATTGGCGTTGATCTCCACCGCCTTGTTGCAAGCCGCCGCCGCCTTCAGCACCCGCTCCAGATCCAGCACGCCGTTACGCCGCCGCGTCATGTAATCCCCCACCGGTCGACCCAGAATGGCCACCCGCTCGTTCTCGAGGACGGCGATGATGCGGTCGGTCAGGGTCGCGGGGTCGTAGCCGCCGTTCTCGGGAATCGCCACGATGACGTAGTCGAAGCGGGCCAGGTCGCTGTCGTCCAGGGGCAGCCCACCGTCGGGCAGCAGATCCAGCTCGACCCCCTGCAGGATGTCGAAATCGGGATGGCGCGCCTTGAGTTCCTCTATCTCCGCGCGCTGGGCGTCCATCTCCTTGAGATCCAGCCCGTCCTGGTGGGCTTCGGAGCGGAAGTGGTCGCTGATGCCCAGGTACTCCAGGCCGATCTGGCGGGCGGTCTCGACCATGGAGGCCAGGGCATGGGCCCCGTCGCCATAGCGGCTGTGACTGTGCAGGATGCCGCGGATATCGCAGGGGCGGACCAGGTCTGGTCCCGGCGTGCCATTGCACTTCTCGGCGCCGACGTGGCGGGACTTGTCCTGGTCGTCGCCAGTTTGGCCTTGGTTGGTTTCCATCAAGATATTCCCCGTCGCGCCTTGGCGGGCCGTGTGGTCGATACCGCCGCTGGTCGTGGCTGCTGTTGTGGGAATCAGGTTAGTTACGGTCCCTGTAGACCGCAACCTCCCCGGACCAGTGTCGTCCGGGGAGGCTGCGGCAGCAGTGGCGACCGGTGTGCAGGACCGGGCACGCACCGCGAGGCGTGGAAGATGGCAATCTAGTAGGCGCCCCACTTCTGCTTGCCCGGCAGCCAATGGCTGGGCAGCAGGAAACGGAACATCCGGGCCAGGCCGCGCGACCGCTGCACGCTGTCGGAGCTGTCGTCGGCCAGGTCTTCCAGATCGTCGTCATACATGGTGGCAAAGAGAGCCTGGGCGGCCTCGCTGCGTTCCTCGTCGGTGGTGAATTCCACGCGCCGACCCTGCAACTCGCCATGGTCCAGGAAGACGCCGCCGCACTTGCCGCACTCGTCCACCTCGACGTCGCGCTTCACGCTGGTGAAGTGGCGCATCATGGTGATGCCGGCACAGCGGGGGCAGCCACGTTTGCGCTCGTGGTCCACGACGATGCTCTCGTCCCGGTCCACGCTCAGCAGCTCCGCGCCCAGGGCTTCGTGCTGCTCATCCACGTTGCTCAGTTCGAACCAGTCGAACCACAGGCCACCGCAGCCGCCTTCGCAGACGTCCACCTTGATATCGTTGACGGTAGTCTCGGTCATGGCATGACCACAGGCCGGACATTTCACGGGGATCCCTCCTGGCTGGATCTGATGACGGACAGGCCGGGACGACCACTGCTCCGTCGGATACTTGGTGCGCTATCCTGTATCGACCGTGGCGGCGAAACCGTTAGCGATATCCGTGAGTGACACCCGGTCCGCGATAACGGATGTTCAGTGTCAGCCACCACCTCCCGCCCGCGAAGGAGCGCCATGAGCCCCCGAGACACCCTTGCCGACGCCGCCCGCAACGCCATGACCCATGTCCTGGACCTGGTCCCCGAGGACAACGTGCTGGTAGTGACCGACCCCGAGACCATGGTGTGCGGCGAAGCGTTTGCCCGGGGCGCCGAGGCCGCCGGTTGTGACGTGCAGTTGTATTGCCTGCCAGCGGAGGGCCGTCCCCTGACCGCCATGCCGCCCGACATGTCCGGCCTGCTGGACGAGCGCACCGTGGTGATCAACGCCATCATCGGCGACGCCCGCGAGGTCGGTTTCCGGCTGGAGTGGCTCAAGCTCATCGAGGCCAGCCCCGTGATCCGCCTGGGCCACAGCCCCGGCATCGACCAGGACATGATGGGCGCCGGGCCGCTGAATGTGGACTACGTCGCCATGCAGCAGCGGGCAGACGAGTTGTTCGAGTTCTTTGACGGCGCGGTGTCGGTGCACATCACCGCCCCCGGAGGGACAGACCTGGTGCTGGACCTGACAGGCCGCGAGTTCGTGTCTGACCTCCACGCCAAGCCTGGCGTGGGCTGCAACCTGCCCTGCGGTGAGGTCTACTGCTGCCCGGTGGAAACCGGGGCCGAGGGCGTGCTGGTGGTCGACGGGTGCTTCGGCAGCTGGGGCAACATGGAATCATCGGCGACCTTCACCCTGGCAGGCGGTCGAGTGGTTGATGTTACCAGCGCCGATGGCCCGGCCCTGGCGGAGATCCTGCGGCTACTGGATACCGATGACGGCGCCCGGAATATCGCCGAGCTGGGAATCGGGCTGAATCCGGAAGCGCGGCTGACGGATCGGATGCTGGAGGCGGAGAAGGTGGCAGGGACGGCGCATATCGCGTTCGGGACCAATGAGGGAATGCCGGGGGGCCAAAGCCGCTCGGGGGTGCATATTGATTATCTGTTTGTGGGGCCGCGGTTTGTGGTGACGGACCAGGCAGGAGAAACGCGGAAGCTGGATTGATTGGCGAGGCCCCCGGGGGCCTTGGGCAACGAGTTTAAACCGTTGTCCGACTTGTCATTAATATTTATATGTACAAATAATCGACAAATATCGACACATCCCGTTGACATGTCGACGTCATCAGCATATCCTCAAAACGTGTCGACAAAACGGTGTTTTATAAACATGAATGGATGGCACCGGATGAAACAAGGGAACTGGCACCCGGACCGCCCCTACAACGATCTCCCCCCCATCCCCGCAGCCTCGGCCCTGGAGACGACGCCCGTCCTTAAAGCATGCGTCGAGGCGCGTTCCGCGCTCGCCGGCCTTAAACAAGGTGCCGAGCTTATTCCCAACCAATCCATGCTCATAAATACGCTGCCGGTCCTTGAGGCACAGGCCAGTTCCGCCATCGAGAATATCGTGACGACGTCGGACAAGCTCTTTGCGAACCTCCACGCCGGGGAACGTGCCGATCCGGCAACCAAGGAGGCCCTGAGATATCGTAGTTCCCTGATGGATGGGTTCCGCGACCTTGCGAACCATCCCCTCAATACCCGCACGGCCGAGACCGTCTGCAGTCGGATCAAGGGCGTAGAAATGAGGGTACGCAAGGTCCCCGGCACCAAACTAGCCAACGCTGCGACAGGGCGGACCATTTACACACCTCCGGAGGGTGAAAACGTCATTCGCGATCATCTGGGTGCGTGGGAAAAATTTCTGCACGAGGAGGATGCTCTCGATCCGCTGATCCGGATGGCTGCGGGCCACTTCCAGTTCGAGGCCATCCATCCGTTCACTGACGGAAACGGGCGGACCGGTCGTGTACTCAACAGCCTCTTCCTCATTCAGGAAGAGCTGCTGACGTTGCCAATCCTGTACCTGAGCAGGTACATCATCCGCCACAAGAACCGCTACTACGAGCTGCTCATCGACGTGACGCGAAACGGGGCGTGGGAGACCTGGTTGCTCTTCATGCTGGACGGCGTCTGCGAAACCGCGACCTGGACCCTGCATAAGATCAAGGCCATCCGTGATCTGGAATCAGGGACTGCGGACCGCATCCGCAGTGTACTACCGAAGATCTACAGTCGTGAATTGTCACACGTGATTCACGCTCAGCCATACTGCCGGATCGAGAACATCGTGCAGGCCGGTCTGGCCAAGCGTCAGACCGCATCGCGGTATCTCAAACGACTGACTGAGGTCGGCATTCTCGAAGAACGCAAGGTCGGGCGCGAGAAGCTTTTCATCAACCGCCGTCTAATGGATATTCTCGTCGAGGAGGATTAATCCGGGCTAGACCGTCACCACCTTCCCCGCCCTTCCCTGCCAATCCACGATCTCCTTCATCCCCTCGGCCCGCCCCACGGCCAGGTCGTCATAAATGCCGAAATAGTTCAAACAGGTCGTACAAACCACCAGCGCGACCCCCAACTCGGCCAGCGCCGCCAACTCCTCCAGCACCGGCGAGCCCTTCACCGTCAGCTTGACCCCCTCGGCGTAGAACAGAATCGCCCCCGGCCGCTGCCCGCCGGTCTCCAGTACGCCCAGGTAGGTCTTCATCAGCTTGTGCGCCAACTCGACATCGGCACGGCCCATGCCGTTGCCGTTGACGATGATCACGGTGTTGTTGTCCAAGGCGTGTGTCCTTTCAGCATCCCGCCACCAGCGCCACGGCCACGGCGCCTGCCGGCACCACACTCCGGGTCCGCTCAGAACAGGTCATAGGCCACCAGCCGCCCGTCCAGGCCTCCGTTGCGCAGGGGGAACTTCCGTTGGGCCTTCAGGCCCACTTTCTTCACCAGTTCCGGGTCGCCGAGATAGATCCAGGCCCGGCAGCCGGTGCACTTCTGCTTGAGGAAGTCGCCGAAGCTTTTCATGAAGGCGCCCATGTCCTCGTCCGGCTTGAGGCGGATGCCGTAGGGCGGGTTGCAGACGATGATCCCCCGCTTGATCTCGGGCAGGTCGTTGAAGTCCGACGTCTTGACCCGCAGTTCGTCGCCCTCGGGCAGGCGCGCGTTGTTGGCCCGGGTCATGGCCACCGCCTTACGGTCGATGTCGCTGCCGCGGATCAGGTTGCCCGACAGGCGGCGCACCTTGTTGTCCTCCTCTAACTTCACCTTCACCCACACCCGGCGATCGTGGTCGGGCAACATCTGGAAGCCGAACTTCTTGCGCAGGCAGGCCGCCGGCAACCGGCTGGCCTTGATGAAGGCCTCGCTCAGCAGGGTGCCCGAACCGCACATGGGATCGTAGATGGGTTCCTTGCCGTCCCACTCGGCCAGGTCCAGGATCGCCGCGGCCAGGGTCTCCTGCATGGGCGCCTCGACCGCCTTCTTGCGATAGCCGCGCCGGTGCAGCGAACCGCCGCCGCAATCCAGGCTGATGGTGGCCACGTTCTCGCGGATGTGCAGGCTGATTTCGAGATCGGGGTCCACCGTGTCGACGTTGGGCCGCTTGCCGCGGTAGCGTTTGCGGAACATGTCCGCCACCACGTCCTTCAGCTTCAGCGCGGCGAAGTGGCTGTTGTCGATGTCGCTGCGACTGACGTTGGCGAAGACGCGGAACGTCTGGTCCAGGGTCATGAGGTGGGTCCAGTCGATCTGCTTGGCCTTGAGGTACAGATCCTCGCCGTTGGTAACATCGAACTTGGTCAACGGCGCCAGCACGCGGCTCAGCAGGCGCGTGCGGTAGACGATGCGGTACATGTCCGCCCGCTCGGCCCGGAAGTCGATGCCCCGCGGAAAGGGGTGGACATCGAAAGCACCGAGAGACTCCAGCTCCCGCGCCGCCAACTCCTCAAGACCACCGGCCACCTGGGCAAAGTATTCCTGCCTGGCTTCGTACATGAACACGGTCAGTCCTCCTCGCGAAGCATCAGGACATGGTCCAGGCCGCACTCCACGAATATGTCACCCTCGCGCCGGAATCCGAAGTCGGCGTAGAAATCCTCGAGGTGGGCCTGGGCGTGCAGCTTCATCCGTGTGGCGCCATGGTTGCGGGCCTCGTCCATCAGGAAGCGGGTGATGTCGCGAGCCAGGCCGCGGCCCCGCCAGCGCGGACGCACGGCAATGCGTTCCAGCTTGGCCCAACCATCCTCCAGCATACGCAGGCGTCCCGAGCCCACGGGCTCGCCGTCCCACTCGGCCAACACGTGGACGGACTGGTCCTCGAACTCGTCGATCTCGCCTTCCCAGTCCACCTGTTGTTCCTCGATGAAGACGATGCCACGGACCACCATGACCTTCAGGACATCGGGGGCGGTGACAGCAATGCGAATGGTGGCCTGGTCCATCGTACCCGTCCGGTTCCGTGTTAGGTTGTTCCAACGAGCCCAACATAAACCGCCCGCTCCGAAAGGCACACCAGGATGTTGCGCCTCCGCAGTAGGCTGTT
>QNDV01000071.1 GCA_003646045.1 bacterium | reverse complement strand
TTGTTCTCGGTGGCTGCAGCAGCGTCAAGATAAAACGAGGCGAAGGCCGCGCCACCCATGCCCGACCAGTCGGTGGGCTTGCCCACCAGGATCAGGTCGTAGGGTTCGTCCGCCGCCTGGGGTGGCACGGCACTGTGGGTGATGTGGTCGTGCTCCACCAGCCCCACCGCCACCACGTTTACCAGGCAGTTCTCGTCGAAGCTGGGGTGGAAATAGACGTCGCCGCCCAGGTTGGGCACACCGATGGCGTTGCCGTACTCCCAGATGCCCGTGACCACCTGGCGGGCGATGTCCAGGCGATGGGCCGCGCCGTCCTCGTCCCCGTCATCGGCCAAGGGCCAGCCGAAGCGCAGGGGATCCAGGGTGGCGATGACCTCGCCCCCCATGCAGTAGACATCCCGCACGATGCCGCCGATGCCGGTGGCTGCGCCCTCGACGGGCATGACCTGGCTGGGATGGTTGTGGCTCTCGTGGGCGAAGATGATGCCGTATTTGCGACCGTCGATCTCGCCGAAGTCCACCACTCCCGCGTCCTCCACCGGGCCCACCACCACGTTGTCCCCCGTAGTCGGCAGGAACTTCTTCAGGTAGGGGCGGCTGCTCTTGTAGGAACAGTGCTCGCTCCACATGGTGTCGAACAGGGTCATCTCGGTGAGGGTCGGATCGCGGCCCAGCAGTTGGGCCACCTTGCGGGCTTCGCCGGGCTGCAGCGTCAGGCCGTGTTCCTTCAGAAAGGCCTTCAGACCCGCATCGTCGTAGTCCCCGACAACAATGGGAGCGAAACTCTCGTCATGGGTGGCCATGCGTCCGTCCTTGGGATTCCTGGGTTTGGCGGCTGGGAAACAGCTGTCGAGGGCCACAATCTAACACCTGCCCCGGTATCCGAAAAGGGCCGATGCGATCAGGGCGGTCACCATACAGAAAAAGTCCGCCCCGGCCGCAATGGCCGGGGCGGAAACAGTATCAAATCGAGGCAGGAACCCTACTCGGCTGGCTTGGGATGACAAGCCGTGCACTTCTTCGGCGCCGTGGTATCGGGGTTTTCCTTCTTCTCGGCCTTGTGGCAGGTCACGCAGACTATGTGGTACGGGTTCTTCTTGAGACTCTTCTCCGAACACAGAGGCGTACCTTCTTCTTCCGGCTCGATGTGGCAGGAACCGCAGGTCGCCACTTCCATCTCGCCCACGTTCTCGGCGGTCAGACCTTCAGTCGTGTGATGGCAGGTCACGCAATCGGTGATCTCGAAGTGGGCCTTGTGGGGAAACTCCACGGCGGTCTTGGTGTCCATGCAGCCGTCGATGGTGATAGTCTCCGGTACGTCGGCGAATGCGACCAGGGTGGCCAGGGCCATGATGGCCAGCGCGCTCAGTACGATGAATCTCGACATTGCTCGATCCTCCTCGGGGTGGAGCAGAGTAGTAGGCTTCCTACGGAATTATGTCTGAAGCCCGCCAAATCTATAACAACCGGTGCCCGCGAGTCAACACCGCAAGCGACATCCGGTTCCCATTTTCCTGCAGAGCAACGGCTTTCGCCGCAAAGTCACAGGATTGTCATGTGATATGGCGGTGCCGCCAAACCCCGCTACCAGTCCCGCAGCGCCAATGTTCGCTGGAATATGTGGGGCAAATTGCGCAACTGGTGCTGCAGATCAAAGCAGCGCTCGAGTACCTTGTCGTCCAGCCTGCCGGTGATGTCGCCGTCCTGGGCCAGGGCCTCCCGCAGGGGAACACCCTCGTCCCACACCCGCATGGCGCAGCGCTGGACCTGGGCGTAGGCATCCTCGCGTGACACGCCCGCTTCGGTCAGGGCCAGCAGCACCGGCTGGGAGAAGTACATCCCGCGGACCTTCTCCATGTTGGCCAGCATGTTGTCCGGGTACACCACCAGGCCCGCAATGAGCCACTTCATCTTGGTCAGCATGTGATGAAGAGTGTGACAGGTGTCAGGGAAAATGATGCGCTCGACCGAGCTGTGGGAGATGTCGCGCTCGTGCCAGAGAGCCACGGTCTCCAGGCCGGTGATGGCGTATCCCCGCAGCAGCCGCGCCATGCCCGTGAGTTTCTCGCTGACGATGGGATTCTTCTTGTGGGGCATGGCGGACGAGCCCTTCTGACCCTTGCCGAAGCTCTCCTCCACCTCGTGGACATCTGTGCGCTGCAGGTTGCGGATTTCCACGGCCATCTGCTCGATGGTCGCGCCCAGGGTCGCCACGGTCTGCAGCCAGTTGGCGTGGCGGTCGCGCTGCACGATCTGGGTACTGGCCGGGTCGGCCTCGAGTCCCAGGCGTTTCATGGTCTCCGCCTCCACCTCCGGATCGAGGTGGGCCATGGTGCCCACGGCGCCGGAGATCTGGCCGTAGGATATTTCCTGCTGGGCCCGATCGAAGCGGCGCAGCCCGCGTTCGAGCGCCGACCAGTAGACCAGCAGCTTGAGGCCGAAGGTGGTGGGCTCGGCGTGGATCCCGTGGCTGCGGCCGATCATCACCGTGTCCTGGTGTTCGCGGGCCTTGGCCTCGGTGGCATCCAGCAGATCCACCAGGGCGGTACGCAACACGTCGCCCGCCTCGCGGATCTGCAGGGCGAAGCTGGTCTCCAACAGATCGCTGCTGGTCATGCCCTGGTGGACGAAACGGCTGGACGGCCCCACGTGCTCGGCCATGCTGGTCAGGAAGGCGATGACGTCGTGCTGGACGGTTTTCTCTATTTCCAGCACACGGTCGGTCTCGAAACCTCCCTTGGCCCGGATCTCGGCAGCCGCCGCGGCTGGTATCTCACCGCGTTCGGCCCGGACCTCGCAGACCACGGTCTCCACTTCCTGCCAGATGCGGAAGCGGTTCTCGTCGGACCAGATACGGGTCATTTCAGCACTGGCGTAACGGTCGATCATGGGTGCTCCGATCCCCGGCCGTGGGCCGGGACATGGGCGGGCGGGCAGTACCCACCGGTGGATCGCTGTGAAGAATCCGAATCTATCGCCGGTTCGCGCGGCGGTCAAGGCCACCGAGTGACGTACACTTCTTCGGCAGTGGGGTCGGCACACTTCTGCAGGGTCGTTGCGTCGGAATCGGGGATGCGTGCGCGGCCGCAGCTATGCGGGAAAACGGTGCTTCCGGATGGGAACCGTCTAGTCTTCTCCATATCGCAATATCGTATTGTAGTAGCCAGCTACGAAGATATCGCTCTTGGGGCCTTTACATACGCCGCGCAGATCAGTGATGACTCCGCTCTCCATGGGACTCCAGACATTGCCGTCATAATGGAGAATCACGCCGCCGCTTCCCACAGCAAAAATATCGCGCCCGGTGAGTCCACACACACCATACAAGATCTCGTCTATCCCCACAGATTGCTCGCGCCAATCAATGCCGTCAAAACGAAGGACCGTGCCTTGGTCCCCCACCGCAACCACATCTGTTTCCAAACCCGCCCAGGCACCGCGGAGAACGGCGTCTGTGCCGCTTTCCATGGAAAACCAGTCATTACCGTCGAAACGCAGAATCGTACCGGCGGAGCCCATAACGAAGACGCTTCCCTCGGCAGTCCCCGTCACGGCCCAGAGATCATCACCCGTCCCGCTCGCCAGGGGTTCCCAGGTGCTGCCGTCGTAGTGCACGATCGTCCCACGTTCGCCCACCGCGAAGATATCGTCCGCGGTGCGTCCCCACACGGCAAAGAGGTATTCCTCGCTGGCATTCGCTTGCGAACTCCAGGCGGTGCCGTCGTAGTGCATGATCGTCCCGCCCGAGCCAACGGCATACACGTCAGACTCTGAACTCCCCCAGATACCTGCGAGAGTGGCATCCGTAGCGCATTCCATCGGAATCCAGACATTACCATCGTTCCTTTGAACGGCGCCTTTGTGGCCCACTGCGAACATCACACCCTTGTCATCGCCCCAAATCCCAAACAGGTAATCGCCGTTCGTACTCGTCATGTGAGCCCAATCCTGGCCGTCTCCGTGCAATAACGTACCCTGCTCCCCCAAGACGATGACATCGGTAGCCGAGCTCCCCCAGATGCCATTGAGCTGGCTGTCGGTTCCACTCGTTTGCTGGCTCCAAATGCTCCCATCATAGTGCACTATCGAACCTCTGGAGCCGACAGCATAGATGTCGTTTGCCGAGCTGCCCCAGATGCCGGTCAAGTAATAGTTTTCCGTGCCTCCGGTAACCAGACTCCAGTCGGTACCATCGTAATGAGCGATCCGTCCGAACTTCCCCGTGACATAGACGTCTGTGGAACTGCTTCCCCAGACATCCCACAGGAGGTCGCCTACTGATCCGCTGATCATCTGCGTCCATTCACTTCCGTCATAGTGAAGTATCAACCCATCACCGTGACTCCCGACAGCAAATACGTCGGAAGGCGAGCTTCCCCAGACTGCGCTAAGTGTCCCGCGATGCTCTTCCATTTCTCTCCAGGCGTTCCCATCGAAATGCAGGATAGCACCGGACCCGACCGCAAAAACATCTGTCGCCGAACTTCCCCATACGCCGTAGAGGTGATTGGTCGTGCCGCTCTCCATGGGACCCCACGTGTACCCGTCATAATGGTAGATCCAACCCCACTCCCCGACGACGAAAACGTCGTTCTCCGAGCTACCCCACACATCGTAAAAGCACCGGTACAATCCACTTGATTGTAGATTCCACGCGTTTCCGTCGTAATGGATGATCCTCCCAGAAACGCCCACCGCGAATATGTCGTGGTCGGAGCTGCCCCATACGGCGTAGCCGTCCAGATCCACGTATTGCTGCTGGACGCGCCATTCGGCATCATGAACGGGAGGAGGCAATTGGCCAGGATCATCACTGCATCCGACTAGATTGGCTAGGAGAACGAGGACCACCATCGACCGCTTCCAGCACTCTAGCCAACGGCGCTGCTCGTTCGCCTGAATCGGCCGCTCAGTAGACACGTGTCACCTCATTAGCATATATGATTTCGCCACGGCAGGCGGAATGAAAACCGTGCAGGAGAACCTGACGAGCGAAGGATCTGTTTGGTATCATTCCAGCCGAGCTCCGCTCCAAGTCCAGACCAGGCGCAACGCACTCGGTCCAGAAAACCACGCTCGCAAAACATTTCTGGCTGCCGAGCGGCAATGGTCTGCTGTCCCGATTCTAGGACCTAGTTGTCCTCGGTGTAGACGGTAGATCGATTCCGTCGTGACTACAGGATCAATCGCAGATGTGGCAGGATTCTCCTCATACGTGTCATAGCACCAATCTCCAAGACCACCATGCATATCGTAGAGGCCCCAGTCATTCGCGGGCTTGGTTGCGGACTCATAGGTAAAGTCCCAGATATTGTAACAATAGTACCCGACCTCCGTGAGCACCGAGAGTCCCCAGCAACAATTGACGTCGGCAGGGTTGCACTCAACCGCTACGTTTTCGCCGCTATAGAATGCCGTCGTCGTCCCGGCACGGCAGGCGTATTCCCATTCCGCCTCAGTCGGAAGCCGGTATCCAGTGCCGTCGTAAACGTTTCGATCGAACCAGCCGTCATCACGGTCATATCGCTGCGCGCCGCCGCCGAAGACGTTCAGCCAATCGCAATATGCCGCAGCTCCGTACCAGGTTACGCCCTCCATGATCCTCTGGGGAGAGAAGTGTTCCTTGACGATGAATTGGCCTCCTGACTCCTCGAGGATCGCAAACTGGAGGTCCAAAACGACCTCACCTGCAGCAGAAATCGCGTCGTAGATATAGCTACCATCATAAGTAACGAGCCCTGCATCATAAGCTGCATTCAAGGCATCAACAAAACTGGAGGCAGTAACTTGTGTCACCGCAAACAAGTGATCTCTGGTCAGTGTAACCTGGTGCAGGACCTCGTTGTCCCGCCGGCCCGGCTCACTGATAGGACTACCCATCATGAAAGTCCCGGCTCGTACCAGCGTGAACTCAGGTTGCGCAAAAGTCCAAGTCCGGAATGCCCGTTCCACAGGAGCCGAGGAGTTACCGGCCGCATCCATGGCTGTGATGGACCAGGTGTGTACAGTATCAAGTGCCAACTCTGTTACTGCCACCGCCAGGTCGTTGACGGATCCACTGGCGACAACTGCTTGAGCATCATCCCGTATCTCAACCAGATACATGATCTCCGACTGGCTACACAACTCATCTTCCGCCGCTGTCCACCGTAACGCGGTATTGGTCGCAACGAAGGACTGCCCTGCAGTCGGGAACTCGGGAACAGGCAAAGTAAAAGGAGGAGTCATATCGACGATGACCGTATCCCTGGCCAGACCCTGAAGAGCATCACCCTCATGCAGGAAGCGTACAGCTACGATACGCGGACCTTCACCGGCAACAAGTGGCCAGTCTTCCACGGCTGCCACGCCATCCAGGATGCGAAACCCCACTGACTCGCGTGATGATTCGGTCGCATTCCACACTTCGCATGAGTCTGCTTCGTCGGAACTGACAACAATGGTTACATTCCCCGCGCCAACGTATCGAGCTCCACCGGCCATGGTCACTGTACCAGGCGCTTCCGTAGCGACCACATCGGGGCGAGAGATATCGTCGTCGCAAGCGGTGTTTAGTACTATTGTGATCATCATTATTGCGCCAAACACAAGAAGCCGGGTCATAAGACCAGATCCGGGTATGGTCACCGTTTGTGCACATAGCTTGCCCATAACGCCCCTTGTCAGAGCTATAACAATATTGTGCTCTCTCGTTCTATGCCGCACGCCCTATTCCCAGGTTCGATTTGCTTGTGTTCTTCGCAGACAAATCTACCTACCGCAAGAGGACGACTCGATCTCTCTCGACTTCGCCCACACCATGATTAAACAACACGAAGTATACGCCGCTCGCCATTCGGCGCCCTCGCTCGTCATTACCGTCCCACGAGACCGCACCAACACGCGGCTCGGCGACAATCGTTCGAATGAGCTTGCCCCTGAGATCAAAAACCCTTACTTCTCCGCGATGGCCGTTGCTCTTGTCTGTTGCACCTAATCTAATAGTCACTGATCCGCTTGCCGGGTTAGGATAGCATTCGAATCCCAGACCCCGCGGTACTGATTCGTCGCTTGAATCACCACCAGAACCTACTTCCAACTTCACTCTAGGTCTTGACACGCTGCCACTCGATGCCTCAGTTCCTGACGCCAACATTCCCGCTAGAGATCCTTTTTCGTCACTCAATGTTAACGACATTGTCTCGGAGCACCCCTGAAAATCTCCCAACACGGCCCGTACAAGGGTCTGAGTCCCGTTTCCGATCAGACAATTGGTTAGATCCAACCTAGTTGGTCCGGTCTCCGAGACAAGAACCCCACCGACGACAACTAATGACGGTGCTGTTTCGAGGTCAAATCCTTCAGAGCGTGTTACATCGACGTAGTGCCCGCGATACAACTCGCAGATCGCACCTGACACCTCGATAGGCAAATCAACGATGAGATATTGCACTTCCTCTCTTGGCAAATCAATTGAACCGGAAACCACAATAACCTGAACCTCGCCAACGGAATCGACGGACGCTGTAATCTCTGCTGAATTCAGCGGACCAGCAACCATGAATATGATGATTGCGGCTGCCCACTGAAAGAGTACAACCAAATTTGCCACCATATCTAACCTCGCATCTAGTCACAACCCACAGATACTGCACCCAGAATCTTCAAAGGGTCTGGTGGGCAACTAAGACCGCTATCTATCCCCCACAAATTACCGTGAGCGTTAACAGTTGAACCCTCATTCATGTTCGCAATGAAAAACGGAAGTGTTGATTTCGCGCTGTAACTAAATACGTTCCCTCCCGGGTCCATATAATCTCCAACATCCACTGTCGAATTCTCGTCCACAAATACTCCATTATTGTGAATTCGGCTTCCCCTCACCCGTCCACTTGCTTCATTCCGCAGGCATATCCCTGAAAGACCGCAATCATCGATATCGAGATTTGAAAAATCAAAATAGCTCGATAGATAAACCGTAATGCCGTCCTGAACGCTACTCAGTACTCGTAACCCATCTATTCTTACAAAATCACTATTGCCTACGTAAATGCCATCGATCTGGCTGTTATGTATCTCGATATTGCCAAGCGCCATAGCTGAATCGGCCCAATCCAGGCGGATACCCGTATCATAACCACTAAACCTCGACACTCCCGGACCCCACTCTTCATAGGATCCGCTAGAAATAATAACCCCGACTCCCTCGTTCTGCCCTATTGCTAGAAAATCACCATTGTTGTGCCAGAGGTTCCCTGAATGGATCCAAATCGCCGTTGGACAATCTTCAACTGTGACGTCGCCACGTATAGCGTGTGGAAGACCGTCGCCAGTGGATAGAACTCCGAAAGTATAACCGTCTATACTTAGGTTCTCTGATACCTCTAAGATTGCTCCTGAATACAGTGCAAGGCCTGTGAATCCCCCGTTGCCGCTTATTGTGCTCTGCGCAATCTCTGCGCTGGCGCCTTCACGGATGATCAATCCCCCCGTTGCCGCATCAAATACAGAGACGGGACCTGCGCTGAGGGACCCATACTCGCCAACTTCTATCCCAATTCCTGAAACATTCAGATTCAATGCTCCAATCCCGCATTCCAGCCCCACCGAATCCCGAATAACAATCCCATTTGCGAAACCCGTTGCTGTCAGATCACCGAGATCCAGCTCCGCGCTGCTCAATGCCTCGATTGCGATACTATCCCCACCGTAAAGAGCATCGATGAATGTACTGTTCCCCACATTCACTGCCCCCCCGCGTAATAGCAGCCCAACGTCGGACACGTTACCCCAACTTTGCAAACTTCCCCCTACGCAGCCTCAGCTAACCCCGCTGAGATCCGCTCATAATCTGCCTGCACCGCCTCATTCGCACTCATTG
>QNDV01000070.1 GCA_003646045.1 bacterium | reverse complement strand
CGGCCGGTGTCAAAGCCGCGGGCGCGGGGATGGGCCGAGCGCCAGGCCTCTTCCAGCCAACCGCGGTCGATGTGGGTATAGATCTCGGTGGTGCCGATGTCGGCGTGGCCCAGCAGTTCCTGCACCACCCGCAGGTCGGCGCCCCCCTCCAGCAGGTGGGTGGCGAAGCTGTGACGCAGGGTATGGGGCGATATCGAGTCGGGCAGTCCGGCGGTGGCCGCTGCGGTCTTGACGAGTTTCCAGACTGAAACCCTCGACAGCCTGCCACCGCGGCGATTGAGGAAAATACCGGCAGGGGGAGATTTTCCCACCAGGTGTCCGCGGCCTTGTGCCAGATAGCGGTTCACCGCCGCCAGGGCCGGCTCCCCCATGGGTACCAGTCTCTGTTTTCGTCCCTTGCCCCGCAGCAGCAGGGTGGCGTCCTGTTGGTCGAGATCCGTCAGGTCCAGGCCGCAGAGTTCACTGACCCTGCACCCGCAACCGTATAGCAGTTCGAGGATGGCGACGTCACGCAGGTCAACGGCCTCGGGGCCCTCGGCGGCAGCGAGCAGTCTTTCCACCTGGGCGAGGGTGAGTACCACGGGCAGCCTGCGGCCTCGCCTTGGCGCCAGCAGGGTGGCGGTGGGATCCTTTTTGATCCGGTCTTCGGACACCAGGAAGCGGAAGAAAGCCCGGAGGGTGGACAACAGTCGCGCCCGGCTGGCCGGAGCCAGTTCCCGCCCCGCCTCCACCAGGAAATTTCGCAGGGCAGCGTCATCAATACTCCGGGGCCCGCCCTGCTGCCCGGCCAGCGCCCAGCGTCGCAAGCGGGCCAGGTCGTGTCCCGCCGCCGCGAGGGATGCCGCGGCCAGACCCTTTTCCGCGCTGCCATGGATCAGAAAAAGATCCACCTCCTCGTCCCAGGCGGTGGCGTCCGACATATCCATCATCGGACGATTACCAGTTTGGCGTGTCCAGTGTAGGTGCCCGCTCGCACACGGGCCAAATACACCGCCGAAGCCAGGGGATGGCCCCCTTCATCAAGGCCATCCCAACTGATCCGCTGGGTACCGCCGGAGCGACTCTCTCCCGCGAGCAGGCGCCTGACCAACCGGCCACGCAGATCGAATATCTCAAGATCCACCGACGCCGCGACAGACAACTCGAAGAAGAGCTCGGTACGGGGATTGAAAGGGTTGGGCCGGACATCCAGTGCCAATGACCGCAGCGACGGCGGACCGGCCGCGGACAGCGCACCGCAGGCGGCCGGAAGGTAGCCGCGCTGCTTATACAGGGGATCGTTGAACAGCAGAACTTCCGCTCCGGCCAACAGGTCGCCCGTCACCGGTACCCACGCTGCTCCCGCTACCGTAGCCCCCTCCGGCGTCGAGATGTCCACCATCGTCATCCCCCGGAAGGACTCCGCCACCAGCAGCAGGCCGCCGTGGATGGCAAGTGAACCACCCACCGCGGATACTCCCAATTCGACGGTTTGCACTACGTCCAGATGATACGGATCACTCAGATCAACCACGTCCACGTGTCCATCTTCGGCCAACACGTAGGCGTACCGCCCCCGAGCCACCACGTCGACCGTACTGCCCTCTGTACCGACCCAGTCGGTGATAGCCGCGGACCGGGGATCCCGGCAGTCCACCATCAGCAATCCGTTCATCTCGAAGCGTGCCCGCACCAGGGCCCGGTTTCCCAGGCCGATGACCTGCACCGTGCCGTATGGCATGCGCAGAGCTGACGCCAGCCGGAGGGCACCACTGGTGGCCTGGTCGTATACCACCAGGGTCTCGGCACCGAAATCATCCCGACCCAGGGCACAGAAAGAGAGGTCCAGAATGGCCACGTCGTCCGTATCCACGTCCTGCCCACGCTGTGAGATGTAGAGGGGAGTGCCCGGGTTGGAAATATCCACCAGGGCCAGCGAGGTCAGGTTCGTGGCCAGCACGAGTCGGTCACCCCGGACATCCAGGGCCTGGGCCGTACCGAAATAGGGCACCGCCCCCAGATACACTCCGTCATCCGGTGGCGGTGCCAGAACGGATACCGTGAGGCCGGGCCCCGGCTCGTAGTCGGGATCAAGGGCGTACAGCAGGCCGTCGGCCACCACCAGGTGGGCCGGTAGATTCTCCTGCAGCACCCGCTTCACCTCTGGATAGTTGCCCTGCGCCGGATTGTAGACGTGAATGGTGCCGTCAGGCAGAGCCACCACCGCGTTTCCCGCCACCACGTCCAGAGCTGTCGGAGGCGTCTCCAGCAGGGTATGGCCCATGGCCGAGGTCGCCGTATCCACCGGCGCCGTGAGGTGAACCAGATGACCCTCCTGCGACGCCGCGAGGCAGAGGCCGCGGTCGGCGGCCAACCTGTTCGTGAAGCCGAGCAAGCGCGAGGAGTCACCCAGTTCCACCAGCGCCGACGGCTGGGACGCGTCGTAGGTCACCACCTTGGAAACATTGGCGACATGGACCCGCGGATATTCCACCGCGATGGCCGTACCAGAGGCAAAACGACCGGCTGAACCCACGAGTTGGGGCTGCGCCGGCTGGGAGAGGTCGTAGACCAGCACGAAACTCGAACCGGAGGCCAGGAAAGCCAGGCCGTTGGCGACGGCCAGATCATTGGAGATCTCCGGGAGTGCGACCCATCCCAGATAGCTTGGCGTCTTGGGATCGGACAGGTCCATGGTGGCCAGCTGGGCATTGCCCTGGAGGAAAACGAGCAGACCGTTCTCCAGCGCCAGGCGCGAAGCGAAAGAGAGGGAAATTTCGCCGGACCAGGAAACCGTTCCGGGAGCTACACGGACTCCGGTGAGCAGACGGTCATCGGCCGTGAGCGCGGCCACGATCACGCCGTCGGTGGCAACCTCCACCACAGGTGATTCCGTGTGCAGGTAACCGGTCACTGTCGGTGCGCCGGGGTCGTTCAGATCGCAGGTATACAGACCGTCGGGTCCCCCCACCAGCAGGTAGCCGTCAGCTGTGCCCGCCACATCCAGGGCACCGCCCGGCAGGACGATTGACCCCGTCGGGGACCAGCCGGACAGGTCGTAATCGAAGCATGGATCCTGTGCCCGGGCGGTAGCGCAACTCACCGTCAGGGTGAGAAAAACCGCAAATGAGATGATAGGGTGTGCTGTGCGCGGCACCGGACAAACCTCACGGGATGTCTAGAATTCAAACATTCTTCTGGTAGATGTTACGCTGAATCGCGGGTTCGGGTCAACCCGGCTCGTCCAAATCCCGCCGCGAGAAATAGGTTTGGACGGCTACCACATCATGGCGATTCAGCCCCCGCACCTCCCCCAATTCATCCGCGCTGGCCTCCCTGATCCGGGTCACGGAACCGAAATGGTGCAACAGCGACAGTTTCTTGACCCGCCCGATACCGGGGATCAGGTCCAACTCGCTGGTGAGGGTGCCCTTGTCCCGGACGAGGCGATGATAGGTGATGGCGAAGCGGTGTGCCTCGTCCCGGACCCGCTGCAGCAGTTTGAGGGCCTCGCTGCGTCGAGACAGATTCAGCGTGCCCCCCTCGCGATGTATGGTCTCCTGTTTCTTGGCCAGGCCGATAAGCTGGGTGCCGTGGAAACCATACCGTCCCAGGACCTCCCGGGCTACGCCCAGTTGCCCGGCTCCGCCGTCCACCACCACCAGATCGGCCGTGGCTTCCCGTCGTTCGGCCAGGCGTCCATAGTAGCGGTCCAGCACCTCGGCCATGGCGGCAATATCGTCCGGGCCCACCACCGTACGCAACCGGAAGCGCCGGTAGCGACTCTTGAGGGGGCTTCCATCCTTGAAGTAGACCAGGGAAGCCACCGTCTCCCGGCCCTGGAAATTGGAAATATCGAAGCACTCGATGGTGTGGGGCGTGGTGTGCAGATCGAGGGCCTCCTGCAGCTGGATATCCGCGGGAGTGGACGTGGCCGGCCCACGCAGATCCCGTTGCAGGGTCGCCTCGCGCAGCTTGAAGGCGGCATTGGTCCGGGCCAGTTCCACGGCATCCTTCCGCACGCCCCGCCGGGGGTACTTCAGTTTCACCCGGCCACCGCGCAGCCCGGTCAACCAGGTGCTCCAGGTCTGCGGCTCATCCACCTCATGGCTCACCAGCACTTCCGGAGGAATGTCCCCCGCCCGCGGGTAATATTCCCGCAGCAACTGGGCCATGAATCCCTCCAGCCCTCGGTCCAAACGATCACTCAACAGGAAGTGGTGGGTCGTTATGATGCGGCCACCGCGCACCCTCAGGACGACTCCCGAAGCGTCCTCACCCTCCCGGGCCAGGCCCAGCAGGTCGCAATCACCGGTGATTCCCGTGACCGGTCGGCTGCGGGCCACGGTCTTGTCCAGCCGGGCCATGAGATCCCGCACCTCGGCTGCCTGTTCGTACTGTTGCAGGTCGGATAGTCTGGACATTTCCCGGCGCAGGTCGTCCAGCACGCCGGACTCCCCACCGTCCAGAAACCTGACCATGCTCCGAGCCCTGTCGCCGTAATGCTCGAGACTGTCGTAGTCGACGCAGGGGGCGCTGCAGCGACCGATCTGCCAGTCCAGACAGGCACGATCCACCTTGGAGTCGGGCAGATCCAGATGGCAGGTACGAATCCGGAAGGCCCCGCAGGCGAAATGCAGGGTTTCGCGCATGGCGCGCACATCGGTGAAGGGGCCGAAATAACGTGCGCCGTCCCGGGCCAGGTGCCGCACCACCTCCACCCGCGGATATGGTTCCTGCACCGATACCCGGATGTAGGGGTACTGTTTGTCGTCCTTCAGGCGGATATTGTAGTGGGGCCGGTATTCCTTGATGAGCTGGTTCTCGAGCACCAGGGCGTCGGTTCCCGAGTCGGTGACGATGTAATCGAAGTCGCGGATGCGCTGGACGAGCTGGTCGGTTTTACGGTCCCGCTCACCCCCCGTCTGGAAATACGACCGTACGCGCTGGTTGAGGCGATTGGCCTTGCCCACGTAGATTACCTTGCCGGCGGCGTTCTTGTGGAGATAGACACCGGGAGCATCGGGCAGGGCGCGGAGCTTGTCCGCCAGGGCGGCAGCGGGATCAGCTTCGTGTGGCTTTCTTGACATACAGCGCAGCCCTTGTTAAATTGCCCCGCCTGTATGGACACCAACGGAGGTAGAAACGTGCCGCATACAAAGAGTTGCAAGAAACGCCTGGTCACCAGCCGGCTGCGTAATGAGCGCAATCGCCAGAATCGCGCCATGATGCGGGCCAAGATCAAGTCGTACCGGGCCAATATCGGTGAGATGTCCGCTGAGGACAAGGCCGAGTCCGTTACCCGGATGTACAGTCTTATCGACACCCAGGCGCGCAAGGGCCTCATGCCCAAGCGGCGCGCGGCGCGCCTCAAGGCGCGGATGGCGGCGGCGGCGACTAAATAGTCCGACCGATAGTCCGATCGATAGTCCGATCGACAGTCTGACCTTTAGTGCGCCCGCGGCCCGCCTCGACCGATAAAAAGAAGGGTCCTCCCCTCGGAGGACCCTTTTGCATGCTCTTCGATCACGGTCGGAAACCCTGCGCACCTTGAAGTCTACGCTCCCGCGAGCCCCTGCAGGACATCAGTCAGGTCGTAGGCACCCGCCCCGGCCCCGGCGACGAATCGCACGGACGGCAGCACGCCTCTGAGGAAGGCCTGTCTGGAGTGTGCGCGATGACTGACCACCAGGGTTTCCTCCCCGTCGGCAAAGGTCCAGGTATGCTCGCCGATGACGCCACCCAGTCTCTGGCTGTGGATGGGGACCGGATCGCCGCCCCGTCGGGCGGTCCAGGCCTCCTGCAGATGACGCGCCGTGCCGCTGGGACGATCCAGTTTCGTGATGTGATGGGTCTCGACCTGCTCGGCGTCGAAGTCTGCGGGCAGAACACCCGCCAGTAGTTGCAGCACCATATGCAGGGTCGGGATACCGATGCTGTAGTTGGCGGCCCGGACCACCGGCAACTTCCCGGCATGGGCGGCCAGACTGGCCAGTTGGGCCTCGTCGTAGCCGGTGGTGCCAATGACCAGCGGCGCAGCCAGGGCCGCGCTTCCGGCCAACAATCCCTCCAGCGCAGGCGCCAGGGAAAAGTCCACGATAACGCTGCCGGCCGGCATTTCACCCAGGCGGTCCTGGCCCACCAGGGGCAACCGGGGATGGAATTCGCCGGGCCCGCGCTGGCGCCCCTGTTCGGTGACCAGACCCACCAGTTCGCAGTCCGCGGCGGCTTCCACCAGCGACGTGACCAGTACGCCCATGCGGCCCTCGGCGCCGTGCACCACCACGGGAATCATCTCAACCCTCCTTGTCCCGGGCCAACAGGTCGGCCAGGGTGCTCTCGTAGAACTGCACGAGGAAACTGAGACTCTGCTCGCTGACCGGAACCAGCGGCAGCCTGGGATCGCGTTGGCACAGCCCGGCCATACTCAGCATTTCCTTCACGGGGACCGGGTTGGTTTCGACGAAACAGGCATTGGTGATGGGGTCGAAGGCGCGGCTCATGGGCCATGCGCGATTGATGTCACCGTCGGCCCAGGCGTTCCAGAAACGGACCATGGCTCCGGGCAACAGGTTGCTGACCACGCTGATGGCGCCGCGGCCGCCGAGGCCGAAGATCTGGAAGTTCTGCCCGTCTTCCCCCGAAAAGACCTTGGTGGCACCGCAGCGCGCGATGGCCTCCTCGACCTGGGCCAGGTTGCCACTGGCTTCCTTCAGGCCCACGATGTTCGGTTCGGCCGCCAGATGCCCCGCCGTCTCGGGCAGGATGTTCACCGCCGTTCGTCCCGGAACATTGTACAGCACCTGGGGAATATCCACCGCCCGGGCCACCGCCTGGTAGTGGGCGATGAGCCCCTGCTGCTGGGGCTTGTTGTAGTAGGGTGAAATGAGCATGGCGGCATCCGCCCCCCACTCCTTCACGTCCCGGGTCTGCTCGATGGTCAGGGCTGTGCTGTTGGAACCCGAGCCGGCCAGGACCACCGCCCGGCCTCGGGCCATCTCCACACAGGAGCGCACCAGCCATTCACGTTCGCCGCGGCTCAGTACTCCTGCCTCGCCGGTGCAACCCACCGGCACCAGGCCCGACACACCGGCTTCCAGTTGGCGTTCCACCAGGGTCCGCCAGGCCTGGCGATCCACTTCGCCTGCGGCAAAGGGGGTGACCAGCGCCGTATATATGCCATCGGGCAGCGTCCAGGTCTTTTCAGTCATCCAGCGTCACCTTTCCCTCGAAACTCGTTGTGGCCGGTCCGCGCAGACTCAGGGCGCCCGCCGCCGGGTCCACGGCGATCAACAGTTCATCACCACCGCGGGTATGGATCGTCACCGGACTCGCGGCACGTTCCAGATGGCAGAGTATCACCGCCGCCGCACTGGCGCCAGTACCGCAGGCGAGGGTCTCGTCCTCCACGCCGCGTTCGTAGGTACGCAGGGCGAAACCATCACCCCGCGCCGCCACCCAGTTTACGTTGACACCCTCCGACCCGAAATGGGGATGATGCCGCAGGCGACTCCCCCAGGTGGTAACGTCCACCGCCTCCAGATCCGCGACCGGGACGACCAGGTGGGGGACACCGGTGTGGCAGAGGTGGTGTTCCGACCAGGGCGAGTCCTCCAGTTCAAGATCCAGAACCAGATCCCGCCACGGTGTGAGGGTGACCTCGATGTCGCCCGGTCCATGGCGTACGCCTGACAATTCACCCGCGGAAGTGTCGAACACACAGCGGCCATCGTGCAGGCCCAGACTCGCCGCGTACTCCACGCTGCAGCGGGCACCGTTGCCGCACATGCCGGCCTCGCCACCATCGGCGTTCCAGTAGATCATCCGGAAGTCCCGCTCCCGGGACGGAGCAATGACAATCAGCCCGTCCGCACCCACGCCGCGGCGGCGGTCGCAGATCCCGGCGATAACCGCCCGCGCCAGGGGTTGATCCAGTTCACGGCCGTCCAGCATGACGAAGTCGTTCCCGGCGCCGTGCATCTTCACGAAAGGCAGGGTGCGGGTCATTCGGGCGGCTCCTCGGGCAGGGGTGTGGCAAGAGTGTCGACACCGGCGGTATCGGGCACGGCCCCCAGGAAGGAGGTGGTGTCGGTCACGGCGGTATCCGGAAGTGCCGGTGGTGGCGGCGGCGCTGTCCAGGGCTGCACCAGGACCGGTACCGAGTCGGGTATGTCCAGGCTGGCTGCCAGGCCCGGTTCCAGGTAGGGACTCTTGAGCACCAGCACGGGTTCCAGGTACCACCCGGTGGTGTCGGCCGAACTGTCGGCCAGGCTCCAGGCAAAATCCCGCGAGCCGCTGCGCAGGACGGAATCGGATACCGCCGAGTAGGTGGAATCCGCGTCCAGGTCGAGGAAGACACCCACGTGATTCAGGCCGGGTTTCACTTCGTGAAGCACGCTGCCGCTGTCGGCGTCCACGAAGTGGTAGGGGTGCTTCAGTGGGTCGATGGGCTGCAGCACGAATCCCGTATCCACCTCACCCGAAGCCAGGCTCCAGGCCATGAGGGGGCGGGCGGGACCGAAAGCGGCCACCGGCGGCAGGTGCAGGCGTCCCGGCGTATCGACACTGTAGAGAGTGGTGACGCCGGCGGATATGGCCGGGGTGCCATCGATGATGGAGAGGGTGTCAGGCAGCAGACGCTTGGCTTCATTGTCCCCCGGTCTCAGGTCCCTGTTGGCATCGGCGAAGGCCCGCAGCAACCAGGGTCCGCCCGGTACGGGCAACCAGTGAAACACGAAACTGCCGTCGGCCGCGGTGCCGGTGCGTCTCAAGAGGGGTTGCTGAAAATACTCGAGGGTGTCGGGGGGCACGGCGTAGAGTTCCACGACCCCGGTGCTGATCGCCGAGTCACCCATGACCAGCACGCCCGCGATACTGCCGCCGGGGATGGCGCCGCCCGTGGCGATGGGAAACCGGCGCGAGCGCCGGGTAGGCACGCGATGGGCATCGGTCATGCTGCCGGCCAATTCCATGATCACCACCGTGTCCGCGGGCAGGTAGCCCTCGATCTGCACCGTGGCAGTGGTGGCGCCTTT
>QNDV01000069.1 GCA_003646045.1 bacterium | reverse complement strand
GTTTCGTGTCGGGCAGGCGCAGTTGGTCCAATATGGCACGTTACCAACGGGTCCTCGGGGAAGGTTCCCACGCCGGCGTGATCTTCACTGACCGGCGCCACGAGGGCGGCGGCTCGGGCACGACCTACGGGGCTGATACCAAACTGCGCCTGGACCGTAGTTGGCAGGTGGAAATCATGGCCACCGGTTCCTATACCGAGGAACCGAATGATGTCGATCTATCCAGCGACATGGTCGACCGCCTGCGCAAAACGACCTTCGACAGTGGCCGCTACACCGCCGCCTTCGACGGCGAGAGCTATGCGGGCTATAGCACCTACGCCAGCCTCGAACGCAACGGCCGGCACTGGAGCTTCGACGCCGACTACTGGGCCCGCAGCCCCACCTGGCGAGCCGAGAACGGCTTCGAGCCCCGCAACGACATGCATCTGGGCCACATCTGGACCGGCTACACGATATATGTGGACGAAGGCCTGTTCGAACGCCTGCAACCGGCAATCAACTTCGGACGCCAGTGGGATTTCACCGGCAAGCCCAAGGACCAATGGCTCAGCGCCAGTATCTGGAGCCGCCTGCGCTGGGCCCAGGCCTCACTCTCCTACCGGTATATGCGCAGCCAGGAGAACTTCGACGACATCCAGTTCGACGACATCTGGAACCACTACGGCGAATTCAACGCACGCTTTTCGGACATGTTCGAGGGCGGCCTGGACGCCTCCTACGGTCACCGCATTGCCCGCTGGGCCAATACCATGGGTGCCGAGACCAACCTCGGCGGATACCTGGGCTTCAAGCCGGTCGACCGATTCAAGCTCTTCCAAAGCTTCAATTACACGAGCAGTGATGCTCTCGAGGACGGCACGGAACTCTTCGCGGGATACGTGACCCGTACCCGCATGGATCTGCAGCTGACCCGTGAATGGTCCATGCGACTCGTGCTGCAGTACGACGATTTCTCACGTTCCTGGGCAGCGGATCCCCTGGTGACCTGGCGCTTGAATCCCTTCACCATTTTCTACGTGGGATCGACCCGCAACTACCGCGAGTTCGACCAGTCCACCAGCCTGTACGACGGCTGGCGTCTGGACTCGCGGACCTACTTCCTCAAGGCGCAATACCTGTTCCAGATGTAGGGACGGTGGACGCCGCCGGGATCTCAGTCCACCGATACGAGAGGTGCGAAGCGCGGGTTGAGATGCTTGCGGTCACCACTGTTGAAGTCGACGGTGACCAGCAGGTCGTCACCGCTGCCTTCGACCCGCACCACGCGGCCGGAGCCGAAGATGCCGTGGCTGACCAGCTGTCCCTCGAAGTAGGGACGGTCCTGGCACACCTCGTTGTCCCAACCGGCGGATTCGGTGGCGGATGGTCGGCGCGGCTGACCGTGGCGACGTCCCCACTGGTCGGGCCGCACTGCCGGCGGGCCGGTGCGGCGGCCGCCGGCAGCGGCCGGGGCGCGGCTATCCGACACGGCTTCGTTGCCGAACAGGCGGCGCGATATGGGTATCACCTCGGGCCGGTCCAGATGCCGGCGCTCAATGACTTCCGCCGTGATCTCCAGCAGGAAGCGCGACGGCAGGCAGTCCTGCCAGGTACCGAAGCGGCGGCGGCGTGTGGCGTGCAGCAGATGGACCTGCCGCCGGGCCCTGGTCACCGCCACGTAGAAAAGACGGCGCTCCTCTTCCAGGCCCGCCTCGTCCTCCCGGCTGTTGATGTGGGGCAGGATATCGTCCTCGCAGCCCGCCACGATAACCACCGGAAACTCCAGCCCCTTGGCCGTGTGCACCGTCATCAACCGCACGACCCCCTCGTCGTCGACGATGGTATCCTGATCCGCCACCAGGGCCACCTGGGCCAGGAAGGCTTCCAGCCCGGCGCCCTGGGTCTGCTCGTCGAAGGCCGCCGCGGCATTGGTCAATTCCTGCACGTTATCCAACCTGCCCTCGGCCGTGACCGGATCGTCCGCCTCGATATGTCCCAGATAGGCAGTGTCGTCCACCACCGCCTGCAGGATGTCCCGTACCGGTCGCCGCTCCATGTCCAGTCTGCGCCAGCGTTCGACCATGCGGAAAAAATCCCGCACGCGCCTGCAGGCCGCCGGTGCGATTTCCCGTTCCAGCAGGCCCGTCTCGCCCGCGGCCTGTCCCGGCGTCAGTCCGGCACCAACCGCCAGATCGAGCAGGCGCCGCACCGTGGTATCCCCCAGTTTGCGTCGCGGTACGTTGATCACCCGCTGCAGGGCAACCGTGTCGGCAGGATTGGCAATCAGCTTGAGATAGCCCAGGATGTCCCGTACCTCGCGGCGGTCGTAGAACTGCAGGCTCCCTACCACCTGGTAGGGAATATGGGCCCGGCGCAGGGCGTCCTCCAGGGCACGGCTCTGGGCGTTGGTGCGGTACAGCACGGTGACCTCGCTGCGGTGGCGTCCCGCGGTCTCTTCCTCGCCCACGATCGCCACCACCCGGGCGGCCTCGTCCTCCTCGTCGATGAACTCCTCCTCCACCAGTTTTCCGCCGGGCCCGTCGGCGGTCCACAGGCTCTTGCCCTTGCGCCGTTTGTTGTGGGCGATGACCGAGTTGGCGGCAGCCAGGATATTGCCGGAGCTGCGGTAGTTCTGTTCCAGGCGGTGGGTCACGGCGCCGGGAAAGAAATCCTCGAAACCCAGCATGTTCTCGATACAGGCTCCCCGCCACGAGTAGATGGACTGGTCATCGTCACCGACGGCGAAAACGTTGCCGTGGACGCTTTGCAGCGCCTTGACCAGAACCAGCTGCAGCGGGTTGGTGTCCTGGAATTCATCCACCAGGACATGCCGAAAGCGCGCCGCGTATTTCTCACGCACGTCTGTATGCTGCTCAAGCAGGTGCACGGTGCGCAGGATCAGATCGTCGAAATCCAGGGCGTTGCACCGGTGCAGGGCCTCCTCGTAGCCCGCGTAGATCGCGCCGTTCTTTTCCTCCACCCAGCTGCGGGCCTGGGCGGCCACTGCTTCCGGGGGAGTATCGTCGTTCTTCCAGTTGCTGATCATGGATCGCGCGCCCTGGACCGGAAAACGTTTCACGTCCAGGTTCAGCCCGGCGGTAACCTCCTTCAACAGGCGCTTGCTGTCGTCGGTGTCGAAGATCGAGAATCCGCGCGCTACGCCCACTGCCTCGCCGTCGGCCCGCAGGATCTTCAGACCCGTGCCATGGAAGGTGCCGATCCAGAAGGGTGCCCGGGCCGGCCCCACGTTGGCGGTGACCCGCGCCACCATCTCCCTGGCCGCGCGATTGGTGAAGGTGAAGGCCAGGATGCCGCCGGGGGGAATGCCGCCCTCGTCCAGCAGCCAGGAAATGCGGGTGGTCAACACGCGGGTCTTGCCGCTGCCGGCACCGGCCACCACCAGACATGGTCCGTCCGCAGTGGTGACCGCGTCCCGCTGGGCGTCGTTGAGTTTGGCAAGGATGTCGGTCACGTCGGCTCCGTCGGATGTCTTGGGTCGTTGTCGGTACCGGGGTCGCTATCAGTACTCGAAGCGGTATTTGAGATCGAGGTTGTAGGAGGGCTGTCCCTGGTTCTCATCCAGGCGTTGCCGCATTTCCGATTGCAGCACCAGGTGGCGGTTGATCTGGTACTCCACCACGATATCCTGGTCCTCCACGCTCAGCCCGCGGGCATACTTCAGGTACAGGTCGGGCCCTATGTACTTGCCCACACCCACGATGGGATCCAGTCCGCTGTTGCCCGCTTCGCGCTGCCGCTGGATCTGGTCTATCTCGAAAGTATCGAAAACGGCCATCTCCCGTGCGAATTCCCGCTCGACCACGTTCAGCCCCGCCGAGATGCCGGCTGCCTGAAGCCTCTCGGCATCCCCCTCGGGGGTGGCGTGGGGCTCGAGTCCCAGCAGCATGCGCTGGATCGCCGTACGGGAGTAGCCGCGCTCGCTGGAGAAACTGATCTCGGGATGCAGGAGGCTGCCCCCCACGTGCACGCCGATCTGCTCGACGTAGCTGTCGCTGGAGTACTGGCTGCGCAGACGATACTGGGTCCCGGCGTCCAGGTCCACCCGCGGGTTGAAACCCAATTCGTGGCTGAAGTCCAGGCGCCCCCGTTCCACCTTGAAGCTGTTGTTGAAGACGATCAGCCGCCCGGCGTTGACGTCCAGACTGCCCCGCAGATAGAAACCGGTCTCGTCCCGGAACAGGTCCAGGTCCCCGCCCAGATCCAGCTCCATGTCCCGGTTGACGATGTGGCCGGTACGCGGATCGGCGTGCAGTTGCAGATCGGCCAGCCAGTCCGGTGCCACGGTGGCCCCCAGGGGGTCTCCGCCACCGCCATCCTCTTCGAAGCGTCCCGTGTAGCGGGCCCTGATCACTTCCATACTCCCGGTGAAGCGCGGAACCAGCAGGCTGTCCGGGCCCACCCGGACCCCTGTCAGACGTGCCGCGGGACTACGGACCAGGGCTCTCAGATCGGGCAGCGACGCGATGAGAAAGCGATCCAGCGCCAGCCGTATATCGAAGGTACGCAGTTCCAGTCCGGCGAACAGCAATTCGCCTTCACCACTGAAAGTGCCGCGCAATCCCTCCTGCCCCCGGATGTCCCGCACCAGCAGTTTGTCACCGCGGAATTTGCCGGTGCAGGACGTGTTGCTGTAGATCTCCTCCTGGTCCCGCAGCACGAAGCCGACATCGCGCAGGGCCAGCGTACCCTGGTAGAAGGGATGGTCCAGGGGTCCGCTGATCACCACCGAGGCTTCGCCCCGCCCACTGGCGCGCACGAAGGCGTTGGTGGCCCGGGACAGGGGCTCGAAGTTGCTGTCGCGGGGAATGTCCAATTGCAGATAGAAGGGTCCGCTCTCGGGGGTCAGGGGCGTGGAAAGGAAGTCCAGGTCCAGTGGCACCTCGAGGTGGCCGGTCATGGCTAGGTCGTCCTTGTTCCCCGTCAGCGATCCCAGTACCAGGGAGGACTCGTCGGCCCATACCTCGCCCCGCAGCTCGTCCAGATGCAGCCAGTGGATATGGAACGGAGCGCTGTGGAGCTGGCCACGCACCAGGGGTGAGGCGGTGGTCCCGGCCACCGACAGGTTGCCGTCGAAGCGCCCGGACAACCGGTCCAGGGCCGGCAGGGCAAACTGTTCCATGAATGCCCAGTCCCCCTGATCGACCCGCACCTGCAGGTCCAGGTCGGCGCCCGGCCAGAAGTCCCTGAATCCCGTTCGGGTGTGGGATATGGAACCCTCGACCCCGACTCGCCCATAGGATGTCACCATCTGCAGATGGCGGATTTCCAGGACGCCCTGTCCGAAACCGGCCGATATCTCCAGACTGTCGACGCGGGCCAGGGCGAACGGCGCGTCGACGAGCACGGCAGTCAGGTCCACCACCGGTGCACCTGGTAATCCGCCCAGGATGAAGTCCGCCGTCATGACACCTGCCATCGGACGTTCGGCACGTACGAACGGGTCCAGCAACGCCAGGTCGAAACGGTCCAGCAACAGGCGGCCCGCAAGGACGGCGTCCCGGCGGTAGGTGCCATTGACGGCCATGGAGCCCGCATCCGAAACGACCCTGGTTTCCGGCAGTGAAAACACGCCGTCGCCCGTGGTGACGACCACGGGTTCCTCCAGGTACCAGTCAGTGCCCTCCAGTCCCACCTCCAGCCTGCCTATCCGATAGGTCTGGAGCGAATCGGTGAAGGTGGCCATGAACTCGAGGGCCACCGTGGTGTCACCCAGCACGGCGACGAAGGTATCCACTCGGGCGCCCTGGGCCGAGGCCCCGCCCCACAACCGGTACGCACCCAGTTCCACACCGCCTATCCGCAGACCCTCCCCGCTGATGCCGGCCCGGACCCGGGGCTCCCCGAGGATGTCGTCTATAACCAGGGCGGCGGCGGTGGTGGTGGCGGACACCGTTTCGATGTCTACGTTGGTCAGGTCCGCCCAGCCACGGAAAGTGAGATCATCGAGGGGCCCTGCCAACTGACCGCGTCCGTCCAGCCCCCCTTGCAGGTCCGGCCATTCCCACTCCGCTGGCAGGGTCGCCAAGTCGGTGCTGGTCACCTCGATGTTGCCCATGAAATAGCCGCTGGTATCGGCGGCACCGTCCAGATCGGCGTGCAGGTTGCGGTACCAGAGTTCGCTGTGTTCGAAGCGGACCGAGTCGCCATCAGCCACCACGGCCACCCGGCAACTGTCGAACGGCACTACGGCGATGATGCCGTCGCGCAACATACCCGTGACCATGGTCAGAGGCGGCTCGGCGCGGTGGCTGATCCGCACCCGGCCATGGCCATCGCTCACCGGCAGTTCGGACTCTCCCGGCACCAGTCCCTTCGAGAGATCGACATCGATCACGTCACCTTCGAGGGTCAGGATGACCGGCTCGGAAAGTGACACACTGCCGCTGCCTTCGAAATGGGCGCCGTTGAAGCGTCCCACAAGAGAAGTCAAATCCACCAGGTCCGGTCCCACGGCGGCGCTTCCGTGCAGGTTCTCGACAGAGTAACCCTCCAGTTCACCGGCGAAATCCCCCGCAACATACAAGGTATCCTCCGCCCTCCAGATTCTCCCGTCCATGTCCCCGGCCGCCGAGAAACCCAGGGTGGTATCGAGCAGATTCTCCACTTCGGCAATGCTCAGGCGACGGCCCTTGACCCGCAGGTCCAGGCTGTCGTCCCAGCCCTTGGACCCAGCCACCTCCGCGTGACCCTCGTTCAGGTCGCCGGTGACGCCGTCGGTCCGGAAACCCTCGGCGTCCACCAGCAGGTCGCCCTCCAGACCGTTGAACCTGATGGCCCGGGACTGCCAATCCGCACTGCAGCTGGCGATGGAGATCTCGAGTTCGTCCCGGGACGAGGCTGCGCCGCGAAAGTACAGGTCGGTGACCATTTCAACGAGGCGGCCTTCCGCGTCGGAGAATTCAAGGTGGGCGTTATCCACTTCCAGCTCGTCAATGACCAGGCTCGGCAGTCCCAAACCCTCACCCACACTCTCGGCTTGCACCGTGGTATCCCGGCCGGAGCGCGCATAGAGTTCGGGACGACTTACGGTCAACCGCCGAATGCGCGCCGGCGAGCCCAACACCTGCACGAGGTTGAAGTCCACCCGCACGGTATCGGCGGACATCAGGGTCAGACCGCCATCCTCCCTGGCCAGGGTCAGCGAGACACCGTAGAGGTCCACACCTTCGAAGGTGCGGATACGGTAGTCCCTCACCCTCAGGCCACCGGTCTCGATGCGCAGCAGGTGCCGGCTGACCAGGCTGGCGGCGTAGGGCGCCAGCAGGCGGGGCTGGCTGACAAGGGTACCCACAACGGCACCGATCACCAGCCAGGCGACCAGAATGGGAAGTCGTGCTGCATGCATCAATCGCATCAGAACGGATACCCCAGGGAGAAATGCCAGTACGGACTCGGGTCCGTAACATCCTTGGTTTCACTAACATAGCGAACGCGCTTCAAGGGGAATCCCACGTCCACGCGCACGGGTCCGAAGGGGGTGTCGAGGCGGATACCGGTCCCCCAACTCCAACGGTAGTCCCAAGCCTTGGTGGAGGCCGGATCCTGGGGATCACCGGGATTGGAGGTGATCCGGAAACCGCGTATGCGCAACTCCTTCAGTTCTGCCCAGACGTTGCCTCCCTCGAAGAACAACAAGGTTGAAAAGCCCCAGCTCCTGAGAACCGGCAGCGGCAGCCGCCACTCGATATTGGTCAACATGAGATAGTTGCCGCCACGTGCCGGATTGTCTGGCAACAGTACGTCTGAAGTGTAGTTCAGGTAGTCCAATTCGTCCTGGTCGGTAACCTGGGGCCCCAGGCTGTTATGCCTGTAACCCCGCACCGTCGACGCTCCGCCCGCAAAAAAGCGGTCATCGTAGGGCACACCCTCGGGACCCGCGTCCAGCGATTTCCCATAGGGACGCGTACCGCCCAGCTTGACCCGGCCGGCCAGGGTTCCACCCAGCAGGAAGGGGCGGTAGCCGTGCAGGGCGCCTGACCACTTGAAGAAGCTGTGGTCGCCGCCCATGGGCCCACCTGCAAGTTGCAGGGTGCCGATGGAATAGGTTCCCGACGTGGGGTTGAAGATGTCGTTGCGTCGGTCAACAAAGATGGCGTAGCTGAGGGACCGGGTCTGGGTTATCTGGGCCCCCAATTCGTCGAACCGAGCCTTCAGGCTGTCCGGGGCATAGGGATGCACTTCGGGGTCGGTGATCTTGAGGCCCACACTGGCGGTGCTCGTTACCCGCGGACCGGACTGCCAGCCCGTGCCCAGACGTAAACCGTGGCGGTTCATGTTCAGACCTGATTCGCCGCGGGTATCGCGTTCAACGTAGGCATTGGCCTCAAGGCTGTAGCGGCTGCCGCGCAGGCGGGGATTGACGAAGGTCACGCCACCCCGGTAATTGAGCTGCCCCTGATCGAAATAGATGGTGTTGCCGACCACGTCCTCAACGTTCCAGGACCCCTGCAATCGCACCCTGACCCGACGTCCCGTCCCCCACAGGTTGTTATGGCCCCATGCGCCGAGCACCCGGATCCGGTCGCGCGTGCCTACTCCCACGCCCAGTTCATAGAAGCCGGGTTTGCGCTCCACCACACTGACGGCCAGGTCCGCCACCCCCGCCAGGGTATCCACGTTCACCGGCCGGATATTGGCGTCCCGGAAAAGGGTCGTGCCCAGCAACTGGCGCCGCGAGTTCTCGACCTGCCCCCAATAGAGCGGGTCCCCGGGGGCAAACAGCAGTTCCCTGGTCAACAGGCGATCCTCGGTCCGCTCATTACCCGTGAGGGTGATCGTCCCCACGGTGAAGTTGCTACCCGGTTGAATCGTATACTCGATATGGGCCAGGTAGCCGTGGCCCACGGTATCGGGATCGACGGTCATGGACGGTTGCACGGCAGCGTCCAGAAAACTCGCTGCACGGTAGAGATCACGGATCAGGTAGACCTCACCGCCCAGGGCGTTGAGGTCCCAGGGCGCCGGATCGCCCTCCAACAGGCGCAGCACTTCGCGCAGCCTCTCCTCACTCAGGGGACCACTGCCCAGGAAGG
>QNDV01000068.1 GCA_003646045.1 bacterium | reverse complement strand
TGAAGTCCTTGAACATCTCGCCGCCGCGGTGTCCGGGGGATCCGTACCCCGCTTAGCGCCTCTCGTCGTGGTGCTGACCGGTATCCTGCTGACCCTTGCTCCCGTGCTGGCGGATACCCTGTCGCCCTCGCTGACCTATCCCCTGCTGGCCGGCGGCATACTGGTCGTGCTGTTGGGATTGGGCCTGGCCGGACGGGTGGCCCGCGGGAGTGTTGCCCGGCACCTGGACCTGATGCGTTCCCGCTCCGGTGACACCACGACTCCGGCGGCGGAACCCTGGACACTGGGTCGCAGCCTGGACGACGGCGGGTGGCTACGTGATCTGGACCTGTTGCGGCAGGCCCATGACCGACGCACCGCCTGGCGCGCCGCCCGGGAGGTAGCGGACGCGACGCAGACGGATCTGGAAGCCGAGTTGAGAGCATGCTCCGAACTGCTCGCGCCCTGGCACGACAAGCGGCTGGATTCGGCGGCGGCGGTGGATGCCGAGCTGGCAGCCCTGCGACGACGCCGGGAGCGCCATGGCCAGCTGCGGGACAGCATGAACACCCTGCAGTCCGAACAGACTGCTACCGAGGCCGACGTGGCCGACCTGCGCACCGAACTGTCCGCCCTGCTGGGACGCCTGGACCTGCCGCGGGATACCGCCGAGTCTGCCCCGGTCCGTGACCTGGTCGATGCCATCCCCCAACGGGACCACGCCGACGATGTACTGCAGACGGCCCGCCGCAAGGTAACGCTCTGCGCCGCCGCAACGGCAGGCCACGATAACCTGGACGCCATGTCGGACGATGAACTGGCCACCACTCTCGAGTCCGCACGGAAACGGGCAGCCACTGTGCTTGGGCTGGTGGAGGAAAGGGTCACCTTGCGCCACGATGTGGAGACGACCCGCGCCGGTCACCTCAAGGCCTCGGCCCTGGCCGACGAAACGGCCCGTCGTGATGACCTGATAAGCTGGCGCGACGATGCACGGGAACAGGCCCTGGAAGCCGCGCTGTTGACCGAATTGCGGGATAGCCATGAAGCCCTGGAAACGCCGGTCCAGCTCGAACGTGCGCGGGAACTCTTCGCTACCTTCACCGACAGGCGTTATCACCTGCTGGTGGTTCCCGCCACCGATGGCGCCGCCTTCCGGGCCCGGGACGGTTACTCAGGCGATATCCTCGATCTGGACCAGTTGTCCGACGGTACCCGCGCCCAGTTGATGTTGGCCGTGCGCCTGGCCTTCCTCGAACACGCCGAGACCGGGGTGCGACCGCCCCTGTTCCTGGACGAGTCCCTGACCACGGCGGACCGCACACGCCTCGACGCCATCGCTGGTGCTCTGGGCCGGTTGGCGGCGGAAACCGGTCGCCAGATCTTCTACCTCACAAGTCAACCGGGGGATGTGGGAGCCTGGCAAACCGCCTTGGCCGCCCGCGATCTGCCGGCACCCACCGTGCTGGATCTGGCAGCGGCCCGGGGCATGACCACCGCGGCCACCGCAGTCGAAATGACTGCCGAACCGGTGGCCCCCCTGCCCGATCCCGCCGGCTTCGACCCGGCCGGCTACGGCGCGGTCCTGGGCGTGCGACGCTTCGACCCCCGTGATCCCTGGCAGACCACCGACACTTTCCATCTGGCGGCGCCGGACCTGGCGGCGGCCCGCCTCCTGCGGACCCTGGGCCTGGTCACCGCCGGCGTCCTGGAGCAGACCCTGCGCCGGGATCCGGCCCTTCTGGCCGACGACGCGCCACGTTGGGCATGGTCGGTGCAATTGCTGAGGGCCTTCGTCACAGCATGGCGTATCGGTCGCCCGCGGCCACTGACAGTCGCGGACCTGGACAGCAGCGAGGCCGTGTCGGATGCCATGCGCGATGGTGTACTGGAACTGCTGGTGGCCTGTGATCACCACAGCCGACGCTTCATGACGGCTCTGCGCAAGGGCCAGGTGAAGCGGTTCCGCACCGACAAGATGGATACCCTGGAAACCTACCTGGAAGACAGCGGTCTCCTGGACAACCGTCCCCCGCTGGACGCCGACGGTTTGCTGGTGGCAGTGCAACGCCAGGTCACCGGTGGGCACGAAAAAGCGCGCGCACCCGAGGAAGTGCGCGCGCTGGTACTTCTCCTGCTGCAGGCCATCCCGCCGACTATCGCGAATGATCCGTCCAGTGCTTTGTCAACCTAGTCGCCCTGCTGAATCAGGTCCGACAGATTGACGTGGTCCTGCAGCCGCTCCAACAGGATCTGCCGCGTCAGCGAACACGCCTCGCTGATTTTCACCGAGCGCAGACTGTAGTAGACGTTGATGCCTTCCTTGCGCGTATTGACCACGCCGGCCTGACGCAGCACCGCCAGATGCTGTGAGGTGTTGGCCTTGGGAATCTCGAGCAACTCGGCGAGCTGGTTGACCGAAATTTCCTGGCGCTCCTTGAGAATGTCGAGGATCTCAAGACGCTTGGGGTTGCTGAGTGTCTTGCAGAGTTCCGCCTGCATTTCGTAGAGCTTCTTTTCCATCGTCGTTACCTGGTCCCCGGTTCCAAACCCTTTTTTGCCGCACCCAACTCCCGCGATCGACATCGCCAATGGGCCATTGAACGCCGCCTGAAGCTATTTTCTCGCGGCTGTTTGATTGTTAACAGGATAAGCCTCTGGCTCATTGCTGTCAAAATCTATTTTCTGCAAATATTCATAACTATAAACCGGACAGATTCACAGATGAATTACCCCCGCGGGAATATGGTGCATGGCAATACCCTTGGCAAAATCCCGAGTCTGCAGGTGGGCGATAACATGCTGGTGTTGAATTTGATGAGCTGACCTACCGCCTTGATTGGATGGTGCTTGGTGGCTCGATATGGGCTAACATGGCCTCGACCTCGCCTCCGGTCCAGTGACGGCAGGCCGGAACCACGGAGTTGCATTGCCCACACGGAACCCCAAGGCACCCGCCATGACATCCCCTCCTCGCCGTTACCCGTTCTTCAAGGGCCGCGTCGCCCTGCACGCCATTCTGCGGGCGGCAGGTATCGGTGACGGTGACCAGATACTGATGCCGGGTTACACCTGCGTGGTGGTGCCCAATGCGGTGAACTACACCGGGGCGCGGCCCGTGTACCTGGATATCGAGGCGGCCACCTTCAACCTGGACTGCGACCGGTTGGAAGACGACGCCGGACGCAAGTGGGACCCGGAACGGACGCGGGCCATCATCGTCCAACATACCTATGGCATACCCTGCGACATGGATCGGATCGACACCTTCGCCCAAAAACACGACCTGCTGGTGATCGAAGACGCCTGTCATGCCCTGGGTTCCACCTGGCGGGGTCGCCCGGTGGGCTCCCTGGGCGACGCGGCATTTTTCAGCAGCCAATGGTCCAAGCCCTTGACCACGGGTCTGGGCGGCTGGGCCGAGATCAGCAATCCCGAACTGCGCCGGGCACTGGACGGTATCCTGCCGGACTACACACCGCCACCGGCGGCCGCGGCCTGGCGCCTGGAGATGCAGTACCTGGCCTTCAGCGCACTGGACCATCCCCGCCTCTTCTGGATGATCCAGGGTATCTACCGGTTCCTGGGCAACCGGGGCCTGGCTATCGGCTCGTCCACCAGCGGCGAGTTGAGCTGCGAATTGCCCGCGGACTACCGGCAGGGCATGCACCCGTTGCAACAGCGTCGCCTGCGACGACTGCTCCAGCGCATGGACCGGACCATCACCGCACGTCGACGCAACACCGCGCTGATCGAAGCCGCCCTGCAAAAAGCCGGTCTGCCCACTGTCACGGTACCCGACACCTGCGACCCGGTCTTCCTGCGCTACCCTTTGCTGGTGGAGAACAAGACCGCGGTCCTGGCCGCAGCCAAGCGTCGGCGCATCCAACTGGGTGACTGGTTCCTGTCCCCCATTCATCCCAATCCCGACCGATGGGAACTGGCAGGCTATGTACCGGGAACCTGTCCGGTGGCCGAGGATGTCTGCCGGCGCGTGATCAACATCCCCACCGGCACCAGGTTGAGCGCCGGGGAAATTCAACGTACCGTGGATTTTCTGGCCGAACACGGCATTTGGTCCCATCCTTGAGACACCTGTGACCGACTAACCGAAAGATCCCGGATGCCCCTTGAATTCCACAAACTGGACCCTGGCCGCCTGCGTGACCCCGAGGTCCTGCAGCTGGGCTTCGTCCTGCTCATGATGATCACGGGATTCCTGTCCATTGCCGTGAGCCAGATCTGCCTGGGCAGCGCTCTGATCCTGCTGTTCTACCGCTGGGTATTCGGGAAGCAGCGCCCGCCACGCACGGGGATGGAACTCAGCGTCATCATGCTGGCCGTGTGGGCGCTGGTGATGGTCGCCTTCTCCACGGACCGGCTCACCTCGCTGGTCTTCTACCGCCGTTTCTTCCTGTTCGCGGCCATCTGGGTGGTGGCCTCGGTGGCCACCTCGGAGCAACGCCGCTGGCTGGTTTTCGCCTGCGGCCTACTGGGAGCCCTGGCGGTTTCGATGTATGGCGCCACCCGGCTGGTGCTGGAAACCGGCTCGGTGTTCGGAGCACGCTTCGGCGCCATGAGCAACCCCATGACCAGCGGTTCCCTGTTGATGATGCTGCTGCTGGTGGGGCTGGGCTTCCTGCTGTCGGCAGGGCATTCCCGTCGGTTTCGACTGATCCTGGGCGCTGCCCTGTTGCCCGTCCTGCTGGGTACGGTGCTGACCATGACCCGCAGTGCCTTCATCGGCGTGATCACCGGCCTGGGTATGATGCTGCTGCTGTCGCATCGCCGCTGGCTGGTGGCGTTCGTGTTGTTGGCGGTGGTCGGCTCCGTCGTGCTGTTCGGATTCGGGGACCGTTTCCTGCCGCCTGCCTTCGAAAGGCGCCTGAGCCTGGACTACCAGTTCTCGGGCAAGAACACCACGGCCCGCGTGGAGATGTGGCGCGGGGGCTGGGAGATGGTGAAGGCCCGACCCCTGACCGGTTTCGGGGACCGCGGTCTGGAAACCGTCGCGCCGGACTACTACGGCGACTCATCCACTGTGTACCACGGGCATCTGCACAACAACTTCGTCCACATGGCCGTCATCTGGGGGATTCCCGGCCTGCTGTTGGGTATCCTGGTGCTGGTCTGGCCAGGGGTCCTGTTGCTGCGCCGCTGGCGAAACCGGCTGACGGAACCGCGGGCCGGGCCCGCGCTCACGGGTTGGATATTGGGCGCGTGCGGAGTGTGGCTGGGATTCTTCCTGGCCGGATTCACCGAATGGTACTTCGGTGACGCCGAGACCATGCTGATCTATCTGGCTTTCCTGGGCTGCGCGTTGGGGACCTCCGTCCGGCAACCGGCCTGACGTCGCGGCCTCACGGATCGACAATATCGAAAATACCGGCCGGCGGCTGGAACTTGGTGTCCTCGTCCAGCAGGACCACATCCTCGGCCACAAAACCCCGCGCGCCCAGTTTGGCAATGACCGCCTGCACCAGGTGCTCGGGTGCCGACGCGCCCGCCGTCAAACCCACATCCCCGGTATCCGCAAGATCCACCGCGGCCAGGTCGTCCGGTCCGTCCACCAGCGTGGCGGGTACACCCATGGTCTCGGCCACTTCGCACAGACGGCGACTGTTGCTGCTGTTGGCCGAGCCCACCACCAGCAGGTGGACGATACCCCGCTCCACCAGGACCTTCACCGCGTCCTGCCGATTCTGGGTGGCGTAGCAGATGTCGCTGCGGCGGGGCTCCACCAGTTGTGGATAACGACCGCGGAGCGCCGCCACGATGGTCGCCGTCTCGTCGAGACTCAGGGTGGTCTGGGTGACATAGGCTACCTGGGTGTCCGGCGGATAGGGCAGGTTGGCCACGTCATCCACATTGGTCACCAGGGCGATGCGATCCGGTGCCTCTCCCATGGTGCCCAGGACCTCGTCGTGACCGGCGTGACCGATGAGCACCATCTGCCTGCCGCCCGCAATGTGCTGGATCACTTCGTGATGCACCTTGGTGACCAGGGGGCAGGTGGCGTCGATCACCTGCAGACTTCGCTGGTCGGCGTCGTCGCGCACGGCCGGCGACACGCCGTGGGCACTGAATACGACCGTCGCGCCGTCAGGCACTTCATCCAGTTCATCCACGAAAATCACGCCACGGGTCCGGAATCCCTCGACCACCGCCCGGTTGTGGACGATCTCGCGGCGTACGTAAAGGGGCGTACCACGGACCTCAAGCAGACGCTCCACCACGTCGATGGCACGATCCACTCCAGCGCAGAATCCTCTGGGCTGGACGGTCAACAGTCGCCGGACGGACATGATCTCTCCTTGCTCGTTTCCATGCAGGGGTGACAATATAGCCCAGTTCCCTCGGGGATGGGAGGTGAGGAAAATATTGCTGCAGCCCGCCTTGACATTCCCTCATCAAGCATTATCATATGCCGCCTACTGCGGTTTCGTATATATGCAGATATTTAACTATGTCGGTGATCCCACGCCGACAGCAGAAAGAGAGAGCCTTGTGAACATCGAACGCATGGTGCGTATCATCGCCGGCATCTTCATCCTGACAAGTCTGCTACTGGCGCAATTCGTCAGCCCCAAGTTCCTGTATTTTACCTTGTTCGTGGGCCTGAACCTGCTGCAAAGCGGCTTCACGAATTTCTGTCCCCTGGTGATCATCCTCCGGAAGTTCAATGTACCAGAAACGGCAGGCCCGACGGGCCGGTCCTCGTAGGAGAGCAGGAGAGGTCGAGACCATGAAGTATTCACTGAGCGGGATTCTGGTGCTGATCGTGCTGACCGGTTTTGGCGGATTCGGTTCCACCGCCCGGGCCCGGACCATGGCGGCCAGTCCCGATTCCGTCCTGGCACTCATCGGCACGGTGCAAAGCGACACCCTTTTCGTCGAGCGGGACAAGGTGATCGCCGCCGCCCTGGTGCGCAACGAGATGCTGGCCGCGTCGAGCGCCATGAGCGACGCCGCCGCGGCCGACGCCTTCGGAGCCTGGCGGTCGTTCACGCCCCAGATCCAGCTGAGCTCATTCTTCCTGCGCTCGGACGACGCCCTGTCCAGCTTCGGCTTCAAGCTGCAGAACCGCGGCATCACGCCCATGGACTTCAATCCCGAGCTGCTGAATAACCCCGGCGAGACCAACAACTTCGTATCGCGGCTGCAGTTGTTGCAGCCCATCTTCAACGGTGGCATGGGGATCTACGGCAAGCAGGCCGCCAATGCCGCCAGCCGCGCCGCCGCCTTGAACCACCGTCGCGCCACGGAAACCGTGGCCTTCCACGCCGTACAGGCCTGGGAAGGTCTAGCCTTGGCCCACAGCTACGCGCAGGTAATGGAAATCGCCGTGGCGTCGGCCGCAGGACACGTTCAGCAGGCCCGCTCCCTGGTCGCCGCCGAAATGGCTACCGAGGCGGATCTGCTGCAGGCCCAGGTCTATCTCAGTGGTCTGCAGCAGCAGCTCATCGAGGTGCACAACATGGAGGCGGTGGCCGGCGAGAACATCAAGCTGCTGACGGCTACGGTCACTCCGTTGACCCTGGCAGCGGCAGCACCCGGTGCCGATGACGAAATGCCCCTCGCCCCCGACACCGATGCGGTCCTGCAGCGCAGTGATCTGCTGGCCAGCCAGGAGCAGGCCACCGCCGCGTACAAGATGGTGGGCGTGGCCCAGGGCGCCATCCTGCCCCACATCAACCTGAGCATACAGCGCGACTTCTACGATCATGACAACCTGTTCGGCTCCAACGCCAAGAGCTGGTCCCTGGGCGTGTACGCCACCATGGGCTTCGGCATGGGCCACTGGGGCGAGATCAAGAAGGCCCGGGCCCAGAGCCGCGCCGCCGGCCACATGGTCGAGTTCGAGACCCGCCAGGCCCAGGTCGAAGCCACCGCTGCCTGGTTGGCAGCCGAAGCCGCCTGGGAAAAGGTGACCGTGGCGCGGGGCGCCGTGGGTGCCGCCCGCGAGGGACTGCGCATCGTAACCAACCAGTACGGCGAAGGTCTGGCCAGCATGGTGAACCTGCTGGATACCCAGGCCGCCGCCACCATGGCCGAGGGAAATCTCGTACAGGCCCTCCACGACTACCGCGTGGGCCTGGCCAACCTGGAATATACGGGAGCCCTGACGGCTGCCGAGAACCCTGGAAATGAAGAAGGCAATGACACCGGTTCGTGATCCCCGGCGAGGGACCCACAGGAGGATGCCGAGTATGGCGACGATGAAAGCAAACACCATCATCACCCTGGCCCTGGCGACAGCCCTGGCCCTGGCCACCGCGGGATGCGGCGGCGGGTCGGACACGGTGCCGCCCGGTGGCAAGGAAGTGCGCTGCGAAACGGTGCGGATCCAACGCACCGACGTGCCCCGGTTGATCACCGCCACCGGCGGCCTGGAAGCGGCGACGACCATCATGGTCTCCACCCGCATGATGGGCTGGGTGCGCGAAGTATACGTCCAGGCCGGTCAGACCGTGGCCGCCGGTGACCCGCTGATCACCATCGACGACACCGACCTGATGGCCAAACGCGCCCAGGCCGAAGCGAGCATCGTCGAGGCGAAGGCCGTGCTCACCAACGCCGAACGCATGGTGGGACGTTTCGAGCGGCTCTATGCCGAGAAGTCGGTCTCCAAGGCCCGGCTCGAAGAGGTAACCACCGGCCGTGACCGCGCCGCCGCCGGTGTAAAAATGGCACGGGCCGGGCTGGCCGAAGTGAAGGTGCATCTGAGCTATCTTGATATCACCGCCCCGGTCGACGGCATCGTTACCCGCAAGGTGATCGATGAGGGCAACATGGCCAACCCGGGTATGCCCCTGATCTATGTTGAAACCGCTGGCGACATGAAAGTCGTCGCCCACCTCGGTGAAAAGGATGTGGCGTCGGTTCAGGTTGGCACACAGGTGACTGTCGCGGTCACCTCGCTTGAAGGTGCCATTTTTAACGTGCCGCTGACCGTTGTCGTTCAGACGGCCAATCCCGGCAGCCGCACCTATGACATCGAAGCGGACCTGGTCAGCAGCGACCCTCGCCTCAAGAGCGGCATGTTCGCCCGGGTCACGGTGCCCATTGGCACGCGTGAAGCGGTATTGGTG
>QNDV01000067.1 GCA_003646045.1 bacterium | reverse complement strand
GACCACCCCCTTACTGCAGTGTGACGAGCACGAGAACAAGTCCCCGCCCGTCCGTCAGAGCCGTCATCGCCTTGCCCAGGATCGCGCCCTGGGCCAGGCTGGAGTCGCTGACCTTCATGGCGTGGCCGGGTACGTCCGAGGTCGTCAACAGATCACCGGGGCGGATCGCGCCGGATGCCGCGTCGGCCTGGACGTAGACGCGACCGGTCAGGGCCACCGGGTGGGCGCCGTCGGCCGCGCTGCCGCTCTGTCCCATGAGCATCCCCGGCCGTACGCCGCCGGCGCCGCTGACCACGCCGGCCACACAGGTGTCATAGGCCCGCTCGCTGAGTTTCAATTCGCCGGGTCGGTCCGGGTCGATGCAAACCACATGGCCGGCCAGGACCGACGAACCGATGCTGGTGATATCGAACTGTTCGGAGAGATCCGCGCCACCGGTGATTTCCAGGATCTCGGTGATAACCCGGCCCTTCCCACCGTAATCGGCATCGAGCTGGACGGTCAGGTTGCCGGCCTCATCGTAGAGTTTCAGAACGCCGCCCTGATTGGGGTTGCCGTCCTCCTGGGCTTCCAGGCGTGTGGTCTCGAGTCCGTTTTCGTGGTACAGGCTCATCCGGCCACCGCCCTCGAAGGGGCCATTGCCGCTGTTCTCGCCGTCCAGCCTGACGGTGCGCGTGCCGACTTCATCGAAGACGTTGATTACCCCGCCGTTATTGCCAGCGTTGTGTTGGGCGCGCAGTTCAATGGCGAGATTATCCGCCTTGCCATGCATCTGGATCGTGCCGCCATGGTTCCCGTCCATATGACCGTCCAGCCGAATTGTCGCCTGGCCCTGCTCATTGTTGAAGATCATCTCGCCACCGTCATTGCCGCTGTCCGGGTCGTAGCCACGTATCATCACGCCGGCCACCTCACCGTCGGGATCGGCAAAGAACAGCATCTCGTCCCGGTTATTGAACTCGGCCACATCGTCGCCGCTTCGTATGATTCGCAACCGGGAAATATGGTGCAGGTGTACATCCTCGGTTGCCCTGAGCTCCAGGTCGGTGCCGGGTGTCGAAGAACGGACATGCATCGTCTTGCTGCCGCCAGTGGTTGTCGTCATACCTATCGACCCGTTGGCCAACTCGGTCGCGATGAGCATGGTCGCGATCTGGTAGCTCTGGACGGCGGGATCGGTCTCGTCCCGCAGTCCGAAGCGCACGCCGTTGACCCCGTCGTTCACTATTTCGAGATCACGGGTGGGGGTCGTCGTGCCGATTCCTACGAAGCCGGATGCCAGCGAGTACATGTTGGCGCCATTGAACGCCCAGTCCGCATCGGCGGCGCCGCCGCCACCGGTCGAACTGAGTACCAGATCGTTGCCGATGGGCGAGATGGTCACGCCCGAACCGGCCAGCAGGTTGACGTCGTCGGTCAGTCCATTGAGGCTGCGCAGGGCCACGCCATCGCCCAGGTCGCCGGCGATAAAGCTGTAGGGGGTGGCGGTCAGGGCCGTGCGGGGCGTCATCTCGCCGTCCGTATCCACTTCCAGGCCCAACCACAGTTGCTGGTCAAAGTCGATGGTTCCCAAGGTCGGCGGCGAGGTGGCGCCGAGCACGGTGCTGAAGACACCACCGACCAGATCGACGGACTGACTCTCCTGCCAGAGCGCTGCTCCGCCCGCACTCTGGCCGTACAGGCGCACGGTCAGGTTGTAGGTCCCGTCGGCCAGGGGGACGCCGGCCAGATCGGTCAGCACACCCTGGTAGCTGAGAGTGGGGGGCAGGGCTGCTGTTGTCTTGTCCGGCACTGCCGCAACAGCCAGGATCACGGAGATCAGGAGCAGGATTCGGGTAGTCATTCGGGTCTCCTTAATTGAGCAAGAGTCTCTATTTGAGCAAGAGTCCTTATTTGAGCAAGAGCATGCGACGCGTCTGGGTGAAACTCCCGGTCTCGAGCCGGTAGAAATAGACGCCGCTGGCGAGGGCCTTGGGACTGAAGACAAGGGAGTGCTTGCCGGCCGGCAGTTCGCCGTTGATGAGGGTGGCAACCGCTTCACCCCGCACGTTGAAAAGGCGCATGCGAACCATGCCCGCGGTCTCGGTCGCAAACGAGATCCTGGTCGAAGGATTGAAGGGGTTGGGGACGTTCTGCTCCAGCCGGTTACCCACGGGGGGGACCGGAGTGCCGCTTGGCGAGCCTGAGCCGCCGGCCTGTTCCAGATACCAGAACCCGACGCCGCCCACCGTGACGGGGCCGCCGACCACAGAAGTAAATCGTCCGATCGCGTACTGACCGACGGTGCCGTGGAGCCGCCGGTTGGCACCCTCGGCAACGGTACCGCCGCTCGCCATGATGTGGGGTAAGGCCATGGTCTGAGCCGCGCCGGCGACAAGCAACAGGGTCAGGCCAAGAACAGTGCGATGGTGATGATGCATGGGGCGTTCTCCTGACGCAGGCGGATGCGGGGACATCCCGACCCGTGCCTGTTGTTACGTGAAACGGAGAGCAAACCGGACAAAAAAAATCCGCTAGGCGGATTATCATGTGTTAAAGGCGGATATTACCTGTCAGCGGGGTCTGGCCCGCTGACTGGACCGGCGGTGGAGGGTCGGATGTGGAGATTCATTTCCCGTTCAAGACCTCCACCAGCACCTTCCCTGCGCAACCTGACGGCGGCTTGATGCCCATCCATGCGGATAGCGTCCGTGCAACATCCACGGTTTCGACACGACGATATACTTCTACCGGGTTCAGGTCGCATACGGCAAAGATGACCGGAACAAAGGTGTCGTAGTTCCATGCTCCACCGTGATTCGCCGCCACGATTTCTCCGTGGAAATCGTTGACAAAATAATTCGATTGGAAAAGCACGAGGACATCGCCCGATCGCTGGGGATTGAAGTTGTTCAGCGCCGCGCGCAGAAGCGGGGTGTCGGGCAATTGGTTTTCCCGCAAGGCCGTACTCGAAACCGCGAGCGCGATCCCCTTGACGTTCATCAACTCGGAGGCGATTGCCTGCTCCACTTCGCCCTGATCCAACCCCTTTTCCCTGATGAGTTGACGGTCGAGATAGACGTAGGGCGGGAAGAAATCAAGAATCAATTCCTGCCCAATGCCAAACTGTTCCTTCAGCGCCGCGATCGCCGGTTCCTTGTCCCAGTGGTCCGGCGAGACATAACCAGAGTCGATCCCCCGCGCCTGGAGAAAACCCGGTGCGTCCGGGCCACCGTGGTCGGCAGAAAGTACGATCAACGTGTTGGCCAATCCGACCCGCTGATCCACATAGGCAAACAGATCAGCCAGCGTCCGATCCAATCGCAACAAGTTGTCTTCCGCTTCGAGACTCGACGGACCAAAGATGTGCCCAACGTAATCCGTGGTGGAAAAACTGACTGCCAGGAAATCCGTCACCTCGTCCTGTCCCAATTGTTCGGCATCGAGAACCGTCTTCGCAAAATCCAGTGTCAGTTCGTCGCCAGCCGGGCTGAACGTCAGGTAGTTCATAAAGCTCGGATTCGATGCCGAACCGTATTGATGTGGAATCGTTATGCCAAACCCGCTGATATCCATCTCCCACGGGCAGTCGTCATCATTCCCGAAAAGGTAGGTCGAGCGGTCGTGCAGCAACTCCCAAGATCTTCCATCGTAGGCGAGGGGCTTTTTCTGCTGGTTCCAGGCATTCACCCACTCCGGATATTCGTCGTAGTAGTAGGAGCTGGTGATGAACTCGCCCGTTGCCTTGGAGAACCAGAAGGCCTTTCCTACGTGACCAGCCAGCGTGATCGCCCCCCGGTCTTTGACCGAAACACCGAAGATCTTGGCCTTGCCGTTAGAGCGCAGGAACAGCTCATCGCTGAAAGTGGAAACCAGGATGTTGGCGGGCGAGCGTCCATCGGTTGAGGCGATTATCTGCGAGGAATCAATCTCCGTGGCTTCATCGATATCGGCACCTGCGGAAAGGATATGGTATCGGGCATCCTCGATGTTATAGGCCAACCTTCCGCTCTTGCGGTCGAACCAGACGTTCGCCACCATGCCGTGCGCGGCGGGATGCGCACCTGTTGCCAGTGTCGTGTGCCCCACCACCGTTTCGGTATTCGCATGGGCGTGGTGGGCATCCTTGAAGACGACACCCTGCTCCAGCAAATAGCGGAATCCGCCCTCGCCCATCCTGTCCAGGTACCAGCCAGCCATGTCCCCACGCAGCTGATCCACCGTAATCTGCAGAATCAGCTTCGGCGGGGCGGGCTCAGCAAGACTTCCCGCTGCATACGCCATGAACAAAAGGACACCCAGTCTTGATTGCCACTTCATCATCACACATCCTGTTCGGGTCTCTGGACAGAAGACGGGAAGCCGGAGGAATCCGGCCTGTTCCAGGTAACTGCGTCCCCGTGACATGTCTGCACTCCATGGCCGCTTTCAGGTGGGCGTGGAGCCTTTTGTCGGTCACTTCAACCAGCCCCGCGACCGCAGGTACCAGTAGAGGCCACCGCCGATCACCACCATCGCCCCCAGTGCGATGAAGTAGGCGTACCGGTATCCCAGCTCCGGCATGTACTCGAAGTTCATACCATAGATCCCCGCCAGCAGCGTGAGAGGCGAGAAGATCGCCGAGAGGATGGTGAGCATGGCCAGGCGCCGGTTGGTCTTGTCCTGCTGCGCCGACTCGTGGCGCTGCTGCAGATTGCGCGCGCCGCTATCCAGGCGGTCGATGCCACGGTCGGTGGCGCGGGAATTGCCCAGTGCGATCTGGAAGTAATCGGCCACCTGCGTCATGTGGAGCACCGGCACGTCGACGGCCCGCAGCACATCAAAGGCGGCGAGCTGGTCGCTGGCCACGCCGTCGAGTACCAGGATCTTGTGCTTCAGCTTGAGGATGTCGGCCAGGGGTACAGACCCGGGATCGTCGTCCATGCGGTCGGCGAGGCGACGCACGCAATCGCGCAACACGTTGGCGTGACGGCGCAGGTGCATGGAATGGACGATGATCAGGCCGCTGACCAGGCTTGTGACGTTAGGCTCCTGTAGCCGCAACCGGGGCAGGGCGGCCTTGGCCAGCGGCGAATCAGTGACTGGCCGCTCGCGCATGGTCACCACGAGGCGGTCGAGGCAGAGCCAGCCGAACAGCTCGGGATCCCGGTCCTCGTCCTCCGACATGACCGGGTACTCGAAGTAGACCGCGGCGTCGAACGGCAGGATCTTGCTGTCGTGTTCACCGGTCTGGAGCAGGTCCATCAGTTTCGGGTCGAGGCCGAGTTGGAGCAACCACGCGACCATCTCTTCCACGGCATCCCCCTCCAGATCTATCCAGAAGGGCCCCTGGCCGTCTCGCCAGCCGGTGAGCGCTTGTTCCTCGGGTAACTGGCGGAGATTGCCGTCGGGTTCGATCGCTATGCTGGTCGTCTTCATGTCCCGGTCTCCGATTCGGTTCTGGTAGCGTATCCCCGGTTCTTCCCGACAGTCCCGGTAAGTGGCGGTGCTTTGTCCCCACCCACCGGGTAATTATTTCATCCCCCGGGAAACATGAAATTGATCTGCACCCGGGTCTGATTCTGGGCGCCGCCGGTCTGATGTTCGGAGTTGTGGTAGTAACCAACCAGGAGGTTGACCGGTCGCGACCCGAAATGAGTGACCTTGGAAATTTGAAGTCCAAAGGGTACCGTCCACTGCTCGCCCGAATCCGCATTCCAATCGGCCGTGACGATCGGAGCGGTACCCAGGGCCCAACCCCCGCCGAAGTTGTAGTTGATGAAGTACTGACCCAGGAATTTGTTGTAGCTTTCCCGGTCCTTGTCACCGGCAAACGACCAGGTATTCGACGCCAGTGCACCCATGGTCCACTTCCCGGTCATGATAAAGAGGATCCCCGCCGGCCCGGCTCCCCATTTCCCGGAACCCATGAGTTCGGGATTGGAGGCTGACGGCAATCCGAATATTGGGCCCGCTCCCCAGGTAACGCTGCCGGAACTGTTGGGAGAAAAGTAAACGCTCAAATTGGCGTCCCCTATCCCGAAACTGGAGTCGAATTCTCCCAGGGGAACGCTGTTGAAAGGTAGAATGGTCCGGACGATAACGTTCAGGTTTTCTCCCGGAAAAGGGATGACCGGTTGGACGTTGAGGGAGTAAAGCGTGCGGTCGAAATCACCGAATCCGGTGTTGTAGTTCGCCTGCAGGGGCAGGGTCACCATCGTCGCCAGGGGATTCTGGGCCACCTTGGCCAGAGCCGCGGCATTGTTGCCGTCCGCCGCGATACACGGATAGGCCAAACAGGACAGGCAAACCAAAGCAACAAGACTTCTTCTAAGCATTTCGAGCTCCTCGCATTTGAGTCAACGTACACGATTCTTTTGTGAAATCGGCTTCTCTCCACCACCAATGAACATCCGGAAACTGAAGTCATCTTCGCCATAAGCAACATCGAACCGGAACATCGTGACAACCGGCATGGTCAACCGGAAACCCACACCGCCGCCGCCTATCATGTTGCTCTCGAGATCCTCATAGTCCGACCAGGCCGTGCCCAAGTCGCCAAAGGCTCCCACCTGAAACCCCATCCGCCACTTGATGAACCAGGCTTGCCATGTCTTCTGGTCCATCAACCGGTACCAGTATTCAAAGGTGTTGAGCCATTGATTCCGGCCTTGGCGCGAACCCAGCGACCACCCGCGCACCGAGTTTGTGCCGCCGATGAAGAATTCCTGGTGCAAGGGGATGTTGACGCCTAATTCCCCCGGCACCAGGGACGCGAAGGAACTGAGCGCCAATGAGTGCCTGTCGCCAAACGACGGAACAGGGAGGTAGCGCCGCACATCCAGATCCAGGCGCCAATAGTCGGCGTCACCGCCGAATATTCCGTACTTCGCCACTTCCAGGTCCAGATACCATCCGCCCGTTGGGTAGACCGAATTGCGGGAGTCGTTCTGGACGAAGACCCCAAAGGAAGGGATATGGTCATAATTGTCGGCACCGAGGGTCACACCGTCCCGGTCCGACTTCAGGGCCATGTACCGGAAACGGAATCCCGTGCGCATTTCGTCGGTGGTCGACTGCAGGAATTCGTAGAAGAACTCATCCGTGGTTTCTTCGAATTCCTGCAGCTTGTTGGTGCGCTCCCTGTGAAAATATTCTAACCGGTGGCCGAACAGAAAGCTTCGTCCCGGCAACTGGGGGTCCGCATAGCGGAAACCGGCGTTGTTGGCCCCGCCGAACCGGACGTAGGCCGAAGCCCGGGCGGCGGTCCCGAACAGGTTACTTGAGGAAATGGACGGACCTATCTCAAAGCCGTTTTCCTGGGTCAGCGCCATGCTCAATGAGGGGATATACGGTGACGTCTCAGCCACGGTCGCCACCAGGATGATCCCGTCGGGTGCCGGTTCGGTGGCGAAAGACACGGCAGTAAAGGAGCCCATCCGGGAGATCCAGAGCAGGTCCAAGCGGGCGTTTTCCTGTGTGTAGGTGTGTCCAACCTGGGATTTGAAGGCTAACCTGATCACGCTTTCACGTGTGTGGTGGTTGCCTACAATACGGATCTCCCGGACGATTTCCCCGAAGGCGAGATTATCGGAAATTCCACGTGGAATATCCGTAATGGTCACCAGCTTGGCGATGCCCGGAGTCCCCCACAGCAATATCACCACCGCAAGAAACAGGTACCGCAGCGCCCGACCTCGACCCCTGTGCGAAATATACATATCCGGTTCCATCGGCTTGGATCTCTACTTCAGGGACATACTGGGTATGGGGAAAGCCCCGGTAAGCACGAATGTGCTTCCTTGCACACTTGAGCGGACACCGGTCTCCCAGAGATAGCGGAGACTTACGGTGCCGATAAGCTTGTCATTCCGCGCAATAGCAAGAACAGCCTCGGGACCCAGGCCGTAGCCACGGTTCTTGCCGGGGTCGTAGCCATCCAACACGTCTTCAAGGTCCTTCCCCAACTGGTCGTCGCTCAATTTCCACTGGGCGACGTAGGCCAGCCCGAGGTTCAGGCCTCCATTCATGAAGGACTTGCCCAGGCCCCCCTCGATGGTCAGGATGTTACCGACCTTCTGGTCCGTACCCTTTTTCTCGGTGTGTGTCTCGAAGAAGGCTGTGCCAGCTAAATTCCAGGTTTTCGCCTCATCGAAGTATTGCGTGGTGCCGGCAGATACTTCAAAGGTCCACATTCCCAGGCCCGTGTTGTCATTGGCGCCGTAGGTGTAACGGCCGGTGGGAGCATAGACGCCGAGACCGAACAGGTAGTCGGCCTGGTCCTTGTGCCAGCCGAGGTTGAAGGGCTGCACGTAAAGGTCGCCAAATGCCGTCCCGGACTTGTTGGTCAGGCCCAGAATGGGTGATTCCAGGGTGTTGTCCGACCAATTGGGGAAGATCATGAATCCGTAGTTGCCCCCGAAGATCGTGGCGTCGGTAACGAACCATCCCCCCAGGACATAAGCGTTGACGTCCAGTTCGCCCAGCTCAGCGGCGTCGATGGCTATTGAGTCACCGTTCTTGTCCACGATCTTGTCCCCGTCATAGCGCACATAGACCCCGGAAAGCCAGAAACCCGGTGGGGGCTGGGTGGCCGAGGAAAGCCCATAGTCACCGGGGAAATTGGCACCAAGGAGTTGGGCTTGTGAGGTATTGGGGATCACCAGGAAAACCAGGGTGAAAATCCCAAGTAACACTCCGGACAGAAGAGAATTTCTGCGATTCATTACAAAGTCCTCCTGGACGGGGTTTTGAATCACGCCGTCCTGATCATCGAAATGGCATGGGCCAACCGACATGGTCTGCATCCCAAGTCAGATCCGTATCCAGGTCAGCACGGATTTCCCGCATGACCATATCTGACTGACCGAATTGGAAAGAACCGGTTCGTCACCTGAAACGGGGGAGAGCAGGGGGTGGGTTACTCACCCCCTGCCTTCAACGGCCGGTTACTTCACCAACTCAAAGTCGCCGGGCATCCAGGTCCTTTCGAACCAGGGTTCGAGGGGACCGTAGAGGCGCAGGAGAACATTCCATCCCCTGCCGGGAATACTCTGCATCCAGTTGGCTTCCTTGCCTGCCGGAGCAACCGGACCGACATATACATCGTACGAGCCATCGGCGTTC
>QNDV01000066.1 GCA_003646045.1 bacterium | reverse complement strand
TTCGCAGCCCAGCACCACGAACTTTTCCGACCAGACAATCATAACCTCCTACGCGGATTGGTCCGGCTCGGCGAGCCTGAACGTTTTCCGCGGCTTCAGCAAGTTCGCGCGACTGGGTGCGGCCAAGAGTTCCCTCATGGCTGCCGAGGCAACCCGGGGCTACACGCGTGAACGCGTGGTCCAGGACGTGGTAGTTGCCTATTACAACCTGCTGCGCTCGGCGGAGCTGTTGGAAGTGGCCATGGAGACCCGTGACCAGGTGGCCAAGGAGCTCGAGAAGACCGAGACCTACTTCCGTCTGGGCAGCGCCGCCAAGAGTGACGTACTGCAGCAGCGGGTCCAGTTGGAGAACACCCGTCTGGACGTGGTGCGGGCCGACAATGCGGTGAAGATGGACTTCGTCGACCTGGCTTTCGCCATGAACCGTCCCCTGGTCTCCGCCTTCCAGGTGGATCGATCCATCCTGCAGACGGATTTCGCCATTGAACCGGTGGGCGCTCTCTATAGCGAGGCGGTGGATAACCGCCTGGACCTGCGCAGCAGTGAGCACAACGTGGAGGCCCGTCACGAGGATATCAAGGCGGCCACGGCGTCGGCCTGGCCCAGCCTGGACCTGTCCGTGGGGTACACGCGCTACGAGAATGATTCGCCATTCCGGTTCGGCGCACAGAAATCCGACAATATCAATTTCGGCTACCGTGTCAACTGGGCCGTCTTCGACCGCTGGCAGACCTGGGCTTCCCGCTCCCAGGCCAAGGCCAACGCCCGTATCGCCGAATACGAACTGGACCAGGCCAAGCTCAACGTCCAGGTGGAGGTGCGCCAGTTGTACAACCTGGCCATCGAGGCCCGCGAGTTGGCCAAGGTGAGCGCAGAGACCATTGTGCAGTCTGAGGAAGAGCTGCGCCTGGCCCAGGAACGTTTTCGGGTGGGCGCCGGCACCACCCTGGACATCATCGTGGCCCAGGCGAACCTGGCCAACGCGCGTGGCCAGGAAGTGCAGGCCAAATGCGACTTCCTTATCGCCCAGGCCCAATTGCATCGTGCCGTGGGGCGCCTCAGTCCCTGGACGGAGCAGCAGCAGTGACGGAGCAGGCGGCAGTACCGGTTATCCGCGTGCGTGACCTGCACCGCATCTTCCAGGTGGGGACCCAGACGGTACGCGCGGTGCAGGGCATAGACCTGGACGTTGCGCAGGGCGAGTATGTGGCCATCATGGGCTCCAGCGGATCGGGGAAGACCACCCTGATGAACATGCTGGGCTGTCTCGATACGCCGACCAGTGGCAGTTACCACCTGGGCGGCGTGGAGGTCAGCAGTTACGGCGACGACAGTCTGGCGGATATCCGCAACCGGGAGATCGGCTTCGTTTTCCAGACCTTCAACCTGTTGCCGCGTAATACGGCGGCCCAGAACGTGGAACTGCCCCTTGTCTATGCCGGTGTGACTCCGACACAGCGTCGCCAACGAGTGGCCGAGGCGCTGGAGCGGGTGGGGCTATCGGACCGGGCATCCCACAAGCCCAATGAACTGTCCGGCGGCCAACGCCAGCGTGTGGCCATTGCCCGCGCCTTGGTCAACAAGCCCTCGCTGATCCTGGCCGATGAGCCCACCGGCAACCTGGATTCCACCACCAGTGCGGAAATCATCGGGATCCTGGGCGAATTGAATACCTGGGGACATACGGTGATCATCGTTACCCACGAAGAGGACGTCGCTACCCATTGCCGCCGGGTTCTGCGCCTGCATGATGGCCGTCTGGTCAGCGACACCGGTGTCCTGACCACCAACTAGCCATAACTCCGCAGTATCAAGTAATAACCACCGATGCCGATGATGGACCTGTACCGGGGATGCCACCGGATCGGTGTGCGCCCCGGGCGGGAGCGTGCATGTACTTCTTCTACTTCTACCCTCTGGGCCTGGATCGGCCACTTCATTGTCGCCCCTGGTTGTCCTGGGCGCTGATGGGGGTGATGACCGTTGCATTCCTGTGGGGCCAGTACTTTCCCTGGTTGTTTGATATCCGCCCCTGGAATCTGGTCTTCTATGCCGGCGCTTCTCCGCCCTGGACGGCGGTGACCGCCGTCTTCATGCACGCCGGCTGGTTGCACCTGCTGGGAAACCTCGTGTATCTGCACGTATTCGCCCCGCCCCTGGAACAGCGCCTGGGGCGTCCCCGTTTCCTCGTTTTCTTCGTGATGATGGGTGTGGGGGGGAATATCGCTCATGGCCTGGTCTCGGCCCTCGGTTTGCTTGGGCAGTCCGGAGTGGGAGTACTGGGTGCCAGTGGCGCCATAGCCGGGTTGTTGGCTTTCAGTATGGTCCGTCTCTTCGACGCTCGCGTGCAGATCGGCTGGTGGGTCCTGGCGCCCCTGGCAGGACAGAACCGGGCCGGCCGCACCCTGGTACCTATTGTCGCGGCCGTCGGATTGTGGCTTGCGCTGCAGGTAATACAGACACTGGCGGCCACCGAAGCCGGGACGACGACCTCCTTTGCGGCCCATTTCGGCGGCTTCGCCACGGGCCTCTTTCTGGCATTGGCCCTGGGACAACTGGAACCCGCGCGGGCCGAGTCGGCGCGCATCCGGGCGGAACGCTATTTCCTGGAGGGACAATTCCATGCCGCCGACGGGGCCTGGCAGGAGTATCTGGAACGGGTACCCGGTGACGAGGAGGCCTTGCTGGCCCAGGCCAGGGTCCGTCACGGGCTGGGGCGGCCCATGGATGCCGCGGAGTTGTACCGCAGTGTCTTCGGCAACCGCATCGCCCGGGGAGATGCCATCGGTGCGTTGGCCGTCTATCGGGAGGCTCGTCGGGGGCAGAGTGAACAGTATTTCCGTCCGTCCGAGTTGGCGAGGGTCGCCTACTACTTCGAGAAGCAGGGTAACCACGAGGCGGCATTGGCCGCCTATCAGTCCCTCTTCTACAACTATCCCGATCACCCCGAGGGACACCGCGCACTCGTGCGGGTCATTGTCCTGCACCGGGGCAAGGTGCCCAATGCGGCCGCTGCACGGCATTTTCTGGAAGAAGCCCGTCGCCACCTGCCACCGGGTGGCTGGCGGGACTATCTGGCCGAGGAACTCATGGAGTCAGCAGGCGATCATGGAGAGCCCGCAGCAACTCCGGCGACACAGCTCCCCTGAAAAGGATTCGCAGCGCACCGCCGTCGGCCCGCAAGCGGCCCTCAGCGGTGCCCGCCTCCCGCAGCAGACCCCGTACGTACCGTTCGACTTCGAGCCAGGAATCGGGGCGGCCACCGGCCAGGCTTACGCAGGTCCAGCCTTCTTCATATCGACATCCAGGCGGCAGGGAATCGTTCTCCAGGGACAGGGCGCCACGTACCGGCTCAAGGGCCGAGGCGGTCGCAAAAACTTCCCAGCGCAGGCCGGGACCGCTGTCCAGCCACTCCGCCACGGCGCCGGCGGGGTCCCAGTGGCAAAGTACCGTGTCCCGCAGTTGCCGGGCGGTGGCATCGTCACCGGCCTCGAAGTGGATGCGAGCCAGCCCCTCGCGGGTATGCATGACCAGGGGGCGATAGCGGGTGGTGCGGTCGCAGGTGGCTTCCGGCCCGGCGGCGGGCTCGGCCCCGGGGGCGGACCCGGATTCACCGGTGGCCGGCAGGTCACCCACGATCGTGCCGGGGCCATCGTGGAAACTGGAGCAGACCAGCAGGGGTACCCGGTGGCGTTCGGCGTACTCGGCGGCGCGCAGATGGACCACCCCGCAACCGGACGCCGCCAGTTCGCGCAGTTCCTCCCAGGTCAGCCTCGCGTGGCGTTGGGCATGGGGAACCTGTCGGGGGTCGGCAGTCAGGATACCGTCCACATCCTTGCGGATCTCGCAGTGGGTGGCGCCCAGGGCCGCTGCCAGGGCCACCGCCGTGGTATCGCTGCCCCCTCTGCCGAGAGTGGTGATTTCCTTCTCTCGGCTGACGCCCTGGAACCCGGCCACCACCACCACGGAGCCCGTGGCCAGGGCCTCGCGAATGCGGTCGCCCCGGACCTCGAGGATGCGGGCATCGGTATGGCTCGTGTCGGTAATGATGCCACACTGGCTGCCGGTGAAACTGATGGCGGGGCAATCCATATCGGCCAGCGCCATGGACAGCAGGCTCATGGTAATGCGCTCGCCCACGGAAAGGAGCATGTCCAACTCGCGTCGGGGCGGCGTGGGATGGGCCTCGGTGGCCAGCGCTGATAATTCGTCGGTGGTGCCGCCCATGGCGCTGACCACCACCACCACATCCCGTCCGCGGGCTCGTTCCTGCCCGATACTACGGGCCACTTCACGAATACGCCGGACACTGGCCAAGCTGGAGCCGCCGTACTTGCGGACGACTACGGGGGGCAGAGGCACCGTTCTGGAGGGATTCACATCGACTTCCCGGTTGGAGAGGAGGCCAGGGGAACGCAGCCATGTTAGGGCACTGCCACGGTCTCGCCAAGTGTGGGCTGAGGAACTGCCTTGCAACTCGCAGAAGCAATTTCGGGTTGCCCGTGCCCGCAGCGTCTGGTAATTTCGACCACACCTCCCTGTGGAGTATGCATCATGTTGAAAATGAATGAAATACGGGGAGTGGCGACGAAATCCACGGAGCCTCTGGAATGTACCGTTCCAGGTGTTTGCCGCAGTCGGGCAGCAGTGCGCGAATGGCCGGACGAAGCGTTGGTTTGCCGCGTACTCGGACCAGGGCGTCCGGCGGCCGCGGATCTGGCCCGGCACCTGCTTCAATCCTGGCCCGACCCTGCTGCCATGGCCAGCCAACACCCGGCTGTTCTGGCCAGAGTACCCGGGCTCGGTCCCACGCGGCTGGAGCGTCTGCTGGCGTCCCTGGAACTGGGTCGCAGGTCCGTTTTCCCCGTCTCGCGGCAGACCCTGGCAGTCAGGCGGCCCGAGGATCTGCATGCCCTGCTGAGGCGTGAATTCGCGGGTCTTGACAGGGAACGGTTCGTGGCGCTTTATCTCGATACGCGCCACCGTGTCGTGGCTATCGATACGGTCTCGATAGGCTCCCTGAATGCTTCCCTGGTCCATCCCCGGGAGGTATTTCGGGCGGCGGTGGCCATGGGTGCCGCCGCAGTGATCGTGGCCCACAACCACCCCTCGGGCTGTTCGCATCCCAGTGGGGACGACCTCGACCTGACCGGCCGCCTGGACAGGTGCGGAGAGTTGCTGGGCATCGCCCTGCTGGACCATCTGGTGGTGGGGGCGGGCGAAGTAACCAGTATTCGCGAACACGGCTGGCCGCACACCGCGCCGGTTACCAACGGCAGTTGAGCCGAAAGGATTCGGAAATGCTCAAGCGCCTGCAGGGCATGTTTACCAATGACATCGCAATCGATCTCGGCACGGCCAACACCCTGGTCTACATCAAGGGCAAGGGTATCGTCCTGAACCAGCCATCGGTGGTGGCGCTGGACAAGACTACGGGCAAGGTTTATGCCGTGGGTGCCGATGCCAAGGCCATGCTCGGCAAGACGCCGGACCGCATCGCGGCCATCCGCCCCATGAAGGACGGCGTGATCGCCGATTTCGAGGTTACCGAATACATGCTGCGCGAGTTCATCAAGATCGCGCAGAAGAAGAAGCACTTCATCGCGCCGCGTATCGTGGTCTGCGTGCCTTCGGGAATTACCGAGGTGGAGAAGCGTGCGGTGCGTGACAGCGCCAAGCACGCCGGCGCGCGCGAGGTATTCCTGGTAGCCGAGCCCATGGCGGCGGCCATCGGCGTGGGACTGCCGGTGGACCAGCCGTCGGGGAACATGATCATCGACATCGGTGGCGGCACCACGGAGATCGCGGTTATCGCCCTCAACGGTATCGTCTGCGACACGTCGATCCGCGTGGGCGGAGATGAACTGGACGAGGCCATCGTCAGTTACATCAAGAAGAACCACAACCTGCTGATCGGTGACCAGACGGCGGAAAACATCAAGAAGACCATCGGTTCGGCCCACAAGTTCGACGATGAGCGCGAGATGGAGGTCAAGGGTCTCTACCAGGTTTCGGGCGTGCCCAAGACCATGAAGATCTCCTCGATGGAGATCCGCGAGGCCCTGCAGGAGCCCATACAGAGCATCTGCGACGCGCTCAAGCAGTCCCTCGAGCAGACGCCACCGGAACTGGCGGCGGATATCAAGGACCGGGGCATCGTCCTGACCGGCGGCGGGGCCCTGCTCAAGGGGCTGCCCGAACTGCTGCGTGAGCAGACGGACCTGCCCATCACTATCATGGACGACCCCCTGTTCTGCGTGGTTCTGGGTACGGGCAAGATCCTCGACGACTTCGAGCGCTATCGCCCCGTGATCATGAAGGGCGGGCGAAACTGACCCCATGATGTCTCGCCCGTCGCAGATCCCGTTCAGTACCGAGAACATTGCCCTCTTCGTGTGCCTGCTGCTGTCGGTGACCCTTCTGGCCCTGCCCGAAGGGGCAAGAGTGTTGGTGGCCGATCGTCTGGGCATGGTCCTGACGGCGCCCTACTGGAATGTGCGCAATTTTGGTGAGGACGTCCTGCATACCCGTGACGAGAATGCCTGGTTGCGCCAGCGTGTGGCTCAACTCGAGCTGATGGAATCCTCGGCCCGCCGTATGCAGCGGGACAGCGACCGCATGGCCGGCCCGGCCCTCGACCCCGGTTATCAGGGCGAGCTGGTGCCTTGTCGGGTGGTTATGCGTCAGCGCGGCCGTTTCTCCACCATGATCCGCATAGAAAGCCTGGTCCCGGTGGACTGGAAGCCCTGGCAGCCGGTGATCTCCACCGGTGGCTACCTGGGACGCCTGCGCTTGGTCATCGACCGCCGCACGGCCTGGGTCGAGCTGATGGCCTCGCCGGACTTCGCCGTGGGAGTGGAGTTCGAGCGCAGCGGACTGCTGGGCGTCATGCGACCACGCGCCGACCGCTTCGTGGTGGAGATGGTGGGGCGTGACGAGGAAGTGCTGGTCGGTGACCGCCTGATCACGTCTGGTATCGCCGAGATCAGGGACGAGGCCGGTGGCCGCACCGAGACCGTGACCCCGCGTGGGTTCCCGGTGGGCACGGTACGTGAGGTCTCGGCGCCGGCGGATGCGATTTTCAAGTCCATCGTCATAGACCCGGCGGCGACCTTCGACTACAACGAGACCGTGTTCGTCGTCACCCCCCTGGCCAGTGACTGGGGATCGACGCCATGAGGGAGTTCCTGCGCACCACGGCGTTGTGGGTTGCGGTGGCTTTCATCGGCGATACCGCCGTGGGACCGGCCATCGCCATACGCGGCGTGTCCCCGGACTTCTCCATGATCGCCCTCGTCCTGCTGGCCCTGGCCGCGGGACCGCTCCCCGCCACGTTGGGTGGTTTCGTCCTGGGGCTGGTACAGGATATCTCCAATCCCGGCCTGCTGGGATTGAATGCGCTCTGCAAGAGTTCCCTGGGTTCCGGTCTGGGACGTCTGCGTGGGCATCTGGTCTACGGGTTGCCGGTGGTGGACGGGCTGGTGGTGTTGCTGGCGGTACTGCTACACGACATCGTATTCCTGCTGTTCCAGAGCCGACTGAGTGATGATGCCTTCCTGATGCCCCTGGTCACCCAGACCCTGCCGGTAGCCGTGTACTCGGGGATCATAGGCATGATCGTCATCCGGCTGGCGAATATGCTCGGTGTGTTCGCCCGGGAGGAATAGCGTGGTGGACCGCCAGGACCTCCACGTCCGCAGCCGCTTCCTGCGTGGTGTGATCCTGCTGCTGCTGCTGGTGTTGACGGCAAACCTCTTCATAATGACGGTGCTCAAACACGACGACTACAAGGACCAGGCCGTGGAAAACCGGCAGGTGCGATTCCGTGTGCGGGCGCCGCGGGGCCGGATACTGGACCGCCATGGGACGCCGGTGGTGGACAACATGTTCGTGGCGGACATTACGGTGCCTGCGGCCTCGTTGACGGAGGCCGGACCTGACTCGACCCTGATGCGCCTCATGCACTGGTTCGATCTGCCGGTGGAACAGACCGTGGCGCAACTGCGGCGGCAACGCGGCCACCGCGGCCGTCTGGTCCTGGTGGCGGGCTGTTCCCTTTCCCAGATCACGGCGGTGGAGGAGCGGGGTCGTCAGTTGCCGGGTGTCCGCGTCGAGTCGCGAGCGCGCCGCCGCTACCTGTACGGTTCCCTGTTGGCCCACATCACCGGCTACGTCGGGGAGGTCGGTCGCGCCGAGTTGGATTCCGCCGCGGGATACCGGGTGGGAGATCTGGTGGGGCGCCAGGGCGTGGAGGCGGCCTTCGAGGGCATCCTGCGGGGAACCGCCGGCACCAAGCTGGAAGAGGTCAATGCCGCGGGTCGTATCGTGGGACGCGAAGCCGTATGGTTGCGCGAGACGGTAGCGGGAAACGACGTTCGCTTGACCATCTCGCTGCCCCTGCAGAGCAGTCTGTCCGCGGCGTTGGGCGAGCGCACGGCCTGTGCCGTGGCGGTGGATGTGCGCACGGGCGAAGTACTGGCAGCCTGTTCGCAGCCGGCCTTCGACCCCAATGACCTTACGCGCGGCATCGGCGAGGAAGCCTGGCGTCTGCTGGTGGAGGATCCGGCCAAGCCGTTTTTCAATCGCATCGTCCAGGCCACGTATGCTCCCGGGTCGCTCTACAAACCGGTAACCTCACTGGCGGGACTGCACGCCGGTGTGATAGAGACCTCCACCTTCCTGGATCCATGCCCCGGCGGGATGCAGTTCGGTAACCGCTTCTTCAGGTGTTGGAAACGTTCCGGCCACGGCGATGTCGACCACCGGCGGGCCATAGTGGAGTCCTGCGATACGTTCTACTACCAGTTGGGTCTGCGGCTGGATATCGATATCCTGGCTGCCGCCGCCCGGAGTCTGGGCCTGGGACGACGGTGCTCGGATGTCTTTGCCGTGGAGGTGCCGGGCAATGTTCCGGATTCCGCCTGGTACGACCAACGCTTCGGTAAGGGTGGCTGGACACGGGGGGTCATGCTCAATAACGCCATCGGCCAGGGAGAGCTGCTGGTCACGCCCCTGCAGATGGTCATGCTCGCGGCGCGTCTTGCCACCTGGGGCCGGGTTCCCGAACCGGAATTCGTCATTGACCCGCCACAGGAGGCGCGTCACG
>QNDV01000065.1 GCA_003646045.1 bacterium | reverse complement strand
CTCCCACGGCATGACCCTGGCCGAGGCCGTGTTCGGACTGAAACGGGCGGCGGCCGATGACCGGATTAGCGCCCTGGTCATGGATATGCGTGGACTCGACGCCGACTGGGCCAAGATCGAGGAACTGCAGGCGGCAGTGCGTGGCTTTGCCGAGGCCGGCAAACCTACGGTGGCCTATCTGGACGGGGCGTTTACCCGGGAGTATGCCCTGGCGGCCATGGCCGACCAGATCGTCATGTCTCCCGAAGCCAATCTGATGGTGCTGGGGATCACGGCGGAACTGGATTTTCTCAAGGACATTCTCGATAAGCTCGGCATGCGGGCCGACTTCATCCACATCGGCAAGTACAAGTCGGCTCCCGAACGCATGACACGGACCGAGGCATCCGCTGCCAACCTGGAGATGATCAACGCCATTGTCGACGACCGGTGGGACGCCCTGTTGGGCATGATCGCCGCGGGTCGCAACGTGGACCGCCAGCGGGCCGCGGCCTGGGTCGACCGGGGACTCTACGACGGACCCACCGCACTGGCCGACGGTCTGGTCGATACCCTGGGTTACCTGGACGACATGCTGGACATTCGTTTCGCCGACGAGGACTTCACGAATTTCAGTGACTATGTCCTGGATCGCAAGGGGAGCGGCGGCACGAGCGGGAAGGTCGCCCTGGTCTACGTGACCGGGGTCATCATGCCGGGCGAAAGCCGCTTTGACCGGTTCCAGGGCAAGATCGCCGGGAGTGAGACCATCGTCGAGCGGTTACGCCTGGCGGGGGAGGATGAGAGCATCGGCGCGGTGATCCTGCGGGTGGACAGTCCGGGGGGCAGCGCCCTGGCCAGCGACCTGATCTGGCACGCGATCCGGCAAGTGCAACAGGACAAACCGGTCATCGCCTCCATGGGAGGCATGGCGGCCAGTGGGGGCTACTACGTTTCTTGCCCGGCGGATTCCATTTTCGCGCCGGCCGGAACACTCACCGGTTCCATCGGCGTCTACGCGGGCAAGATGGATCGTACCGCCATGTACGGCAAGATCGGTGTCAACCGTGAGTTCGTTACCCGGGGGGACAACGCACTCCTGTTCAGTGACGAAGGCGGCTTTAGCAAGTCCCAGCGGGAAATCTTCACGGCCCAGATGGAGGGCTTCTACGAGCGTTTCCTGGACAAGGTCGGCGACGGGCGCGGGATGCAGCGGGATGCCGTGCACGAAGTGGCCCAGGGGCGCGTCTGGACGGGGCGACAGGGGCTGGAGCGGGGTCTGGTCGACGAAGAAGGTGGTTTGCGCCGGGCCCTGGACGCGGCCAAGTGGAGCGTGGGACTGACACCGGACGACAGGGTGGGCGTGGTCACCTACGGCGAACAACCCAGTTTCTTCGAGCGGATCCTGCTGGAGTCCATGCGTCGCAACGCCTCGCTGGCGTCGGCGGCTGGTGACCTGGCCGAGCTGGCCCGGGGGGCGGCGTTCCCCGGCCTGGACTTGGCGCCGGTCCCCCTGCTGACGGCTACCCTGCGCGAGGACGGAACCTTCGCGAGGATGGCTCTCATGGACGGTCGTCCCGTCGCCATGGCGCCCTATTGGGTACGCGTCCGCTGAGGTGCCACTGCCACCGCGTATTAGTAGTGGCCGAAACGACTGATTGATAGTTGACTGGAGCAGTCGTCCCCGCGGTCGAATTGCCAGGCTGACCAGCCAAGGAGCCCCTGCCGATGGATCCCTTCCTCGACGAAGCGCCCGCAGCCAAGCCGGGTTTCGACCTCGGTATGCTGTGGCGGTCGTTCTGGCGCCGCAAGTTGCTGTTTGTCGTACCGCTGCTGCTGTGTCTGACCATGGCCGGAGTGGTTATCCGGACCATGACGCCGTTGTACCGGTCCCAGGGGCTGATAGAATTGCGATTGGATCACCTGCGCAGCCAGCTCATTGCCGATCCCAGCCAGGCCTTTGGACGCCAGCGTGACGTGGAACGTCGAATCCAGGGCGACATGTCCAATCTGCTCATGTCGCCGCGATTCCTGGCGCAGATGGTCGAGGAACTCGGCCTCGAGCAGGCAGCGGGAAACTCGGCCTCGGCGGCGGGTAACGATCTGGACCGTGCGAAGGCCATCAACCGGGCCAGCATTCGGCTGAGCAGCAAGCTGCAATTGGACCGCGTCAATGCCGCCATCTACGAGATATCAGTGACCGATACGGATCCCCTGGCGGCCTACCGGGCCGCCCTGTTGATCACGTCGCGCTTCGTGGAGGAGTACCGTCTGGCCCGTATGGCGGCCCGCAATTCCACGCGCGATTTCCTGGAGACCCAACGCAAGCGCTATGCGCAGGACCTCACCACCGCGGAAGGGGAGCTGAACAGGTTCCTGGCGGACATGGCGGCAAGTGAACTCGTGGGCAGCCGATTGCACGCGGGGAATATTGCGGCCACCGAGGAACGCCTCGAGCGGGTCCGGACGCGACACGAGGGTGCGGATGCCACGGAATTCGACAATTTGGCCCGGGCGGCCCGGCGCATACTGGCCGGCGATCCGCCAGTCAGCATCTATACCCGCGACGGGATCATCAAGTCGCTGCTGCTGGAACTTGAGGATCTGGGCGACGAGTTGCTGACCACTTCGGAGAGTGGCCCCGAATTCAGCGCTCTTGAACAGCGGTTGGGGCGGCTGCGCGTACAGATGAGTGACCGGGTGGACGCCCTCGTGGCGGCGAACCATGCGGGCGTGGGCCTGATGGATCGTAATCGCCTGGTCAACTACTACTACTCCTACCTGTACCGCAGTGTGGAGTTGCAGGTCCTGCGCCAGGTGCAGAGAAACGCGGAGGATTATCGCCGGTTCGTCTCGCAGCGTCCCGTCCAGTCGGCGATGCTTTCCGAGATCCAGGAACGTGTGGACAGTGCCCGCGACCTGTTGGGCACCATCGACCAGGAGATTCGCCAACAGCAGATAAACCTGGATGCCGGCATGTCGGATGTGGGCATGCAGATCATGGTCCGGCAGGACCCGGTGCTGATGCCCAATCCCGTGGAGCCCAACGGCCCCAAGCTGTGGTTCATGGGCGTTGTGCTGTCCGTGGCCATGGGTATCGGCCTGGTGGTATTGGCCATCTTCTTCGACAAGTCCTTCAGCACGGTCGAGGATATCGAGAACGTGCTGGGAGTGACCGTCATCGGGACGCTGCCGGTGATCCAGGACGAGCACTTTGTCCGCAAGCGCCGTCTGCGTCTGCTGCGCTGGCTGACCATCGTGGTGGCCGTGGTGGCCGTGGCAGCGGTGGCATTCCTGGTCGTCTATCCCATGCTTAGTCGCTAGAGGAGGAACCGCCCCCATGGCAAAGCCCCCCGTAACCGCCGGCGGCGGACTGATCGATATCGAATCGCCCATGGCCATTGAGCTGAGGCGTATCATGATCCGGATCGGCCGCAAGCTGGATCTGGATCGCAAGCGTACCATGATGATCACCAGCGCCGAGCGGGGCGAGGGCAAGAGCCTTTTCTCCCTCCACTTCGCCCTGGTGTTGGCGTTCCACCTGCCGCGGCGGGTGCTGTTGCTGGACGGCGATATCCGTCGGCCGGTGCAGCATACCGTGTTCCAGAGCAAGTTGGCCCCGGGGTTCGCCGAGCTGTTGAAGGGGGATGTGGCGGTGGAGGACGCCGTGCGTACCACCAAGGTCAAGAACCTGGATTTCCTGCCGGCGGGAGAGGCGGGGGGCAGGCCCAGTGCCCTCTTCGGCGGTCATCGTATCCGTGGCGCCCTGGAACGCCTGCATCGGGTATACGACGTTATTATCCTGGATTCGCCGCCGGTGGTGCCGGTGAGTGACCCCCTGCACTACCTGGAAGCCGTCGATGGCGTGCTGTATCTGGTAATGGCGGGACAGACAGCCAAGGATGTGTCGCGGCGAGGCATCGAGATCCTCAACAGTGCCGGCGCGAACATACTCGGAGCGGTCGCCAACAACCTGGGTGAAGTGCTGCCCTATTATTACGACCAGAAATACTACGGATACGAGAAGTCGCGGTAGGCGGGAATTGTCGGCCGGGCCGCCGCACACTCGGCGCGGCAGCCCGGGCCGGACCTGTCAGGCCTTGGTCTTGAAGTCCTTCCCCACCCAACCCTTGGCCACTACCAGCATGATCGTGGAAGTCATGGCTATGCACGCGAAGATCAGCCACATGGTCTCGGGATCGCGCTCGCCCTCTGCGGGCACGTAGCGCTGCAGCATGAAGCCGGAATACAGGGGGACCAGCATCTTGGTCAGGAACCAGGGGAACTGGGCCACGCCCATGTAGGCGCCGGTGCGGCCCTCGGGGGCGATCTCGGCGGCGTACTGCAGGAACCGTGGCTGCCACATGGCTTCGCCGATGGTCATGATGAAAAGATAGCCCAGCAGCAGGGGCAGGCTGGTGCCCAGGGCCAGCAGGAAGGCGGGCACCGCCATGACCAGGGTGCCGATCATCATCATGCTGTAGACCTTCTTCTGCTGGGTCAGGGCCGTGATCATGGGCACGGCGATGAAGATGAGGATGGGATTCATGTTGGCGAAGATCTCGAAATTGTCGCTGACGAATCCGCCCTCGAAGGCCCGCTCGAGGTACTGGGGCAGGATCAGCCAGTTGTAGGTGAACAGTGTCTGCACCGGGATGAGGGCAAAAATGAAGAAGAAGAACTTGGTGTTGGAGAGAGGGTGGTTGGCCAGCCACTTGTAGGAACCACCCAGGGCAGAGGGGACCACGGCCAAAACCACCGTCACTGCCGCCAGGGCTCCGCAAACCCAGTAGCCCACCGGCGCCGGCAGCAACAGGCAGGCTGCCGCGATGGCCAGCAGCGTCAGGTAGAGATGCAGGGGGATGCGCCGGGTATCGTCGTCGGCAGCAGGTGAGGTGTCTTCTTTCGCGGTCTCGGCATCATCCGGCGATTCTGCCCGGGATTTCTTTTCCTCGGCCTCGATCTCCTCGCGTTCCCTGGTTGCACGGGCGATGGCCGCGGCCTCGACCTTGGGTGTCAGGATCAGCCAGGTGGTAACCAACGCCACGGCAGTGATGCCGGTGTAGACCCAGAAGGCTCCGGAAATACCGATGGCATCGCGGATACCGGAGAAGAAGCTGGGCAACCACCCGCCCAGGTTCATCAGGGCGTAGAGCATGGCGTAGCCCATGGCCGCGGTCTTGGGGCTGGTGAACTGTCGTACCCCGGCGTAGGCAGCGGGTTGGTACATGCCGTAGCCGATGACCACCAGCACGATGCCGCCCATGGTCATCAGGTGCAGGTTGCCCCACATTCCCGGATCCGGGAAGAGATTGGGCGCTGCCGACCAGACGATACGTCCGGCGAGCAGGAAGACGAAGGCTGCCCGCAGGGTCCGCCGTACACCCCACTTGTCGGCGATGGAGCCCAGGAAGAACATGGAGATGGTGATGCCCGCCGTCAGGACCATCACCATGTGGTGGGAGTTTATATCCGGATTCTCCACACCCACGAAAATGTTATCCGAGAAGTGCATGGCCAGATAGCCCAGCATGCCGAAATACACCCAACCCTCCAGAAGGTAGGCCAGGTTGATGCCCCACAGGGCCCGGGGGGCATTGAAAAGATCAATGAAGGGCTGGGTTATCTGCTGGAGGGGGCTCTGCTGTTGTTCGCCGGATGGGGCCTGGGCCATGATGTTGCCTTTCAGTAGTGGCCGGCTGCAGCCGAGTCCGAGCTGTAGCCATGTCGATGCGCTGGACCGGCCCCGCGGCCGGTCCAGCGCTGATTTCAGCAGAGCGGTGCCTAGGTGTCCAGCGCCGACTCCAATTTGCCGCGGATGGCTGCCCGGTGCCGGGTCGCCAGTTCCTCGCAGCGTGCCATGGCCGAGCGCGCCGCCTCCAGGGTTTCGGCCAGGAACTCAGGTTCACCGCCCTGGTCCAGGTTCTGCAGGCTGTCCAGATTGATCAGCACGTTGTAATAGGCGCCCTCGGCTCCGGCGAGGCCGGACAGGATGGCCACACCGGCGTCGCTGAGGCTGTTGACATTGCCGATCTTGCCCACCTCGCCCGCAAGTTCGAGCAACTCGGGGACTGCGGCGAGGACCGACAGCGGTACCCGGGTCGCCTCCCGCGTGGCGGCGGCCACGGCGAGATCCTTTTCCTTCTGCTGCTCGGGCGTCTTTTTCGGCAGGCGGAAGCAATCCATCACGACGTTGAAAGCATCTGTGTCGCCGTCGATGGCCGCCAGGAAGAAGTCCTTCAGGTCCTGTCCCCGCTCGGCAATCTCTTTTACCCGCTCCTGGACGCCGGCGTATTTCGTCTTGCCCACCGTCAGGTTGCCCACCATGGCCACCAGGCCCGCGGCCTGGGCGGCGCAAAGAGCGGCAACGGAGCCGCCACCGGGCGCCGGACTGTCGGTGGAAAGCTCATCCACGAATTCACGGTTCGTCAGGCTGACCAGGGGACCATCCACCAGTCCTGCCTGGTATTCGATGACCTTGTCGGCCGGGTCGATCTCCCCCAACTCGCGCAGGCCGAGGCTCTGGATGGCTGTCTCCAGGAGTTGACGCCGGGGCAGCCCGGGGGACTGGTTCGCCTGGTGCTGGTAATACTTGCCGGCGGCCAGGAGGTCGCCCTCGGGGATCAGCCCCACGAGCTCGCTGCCGGTGACCCGCACACCCCGGTCGCGGGCGCTGGCCCGGCAGGCCTCGAACGCCTGGTGCGGCTTGGTGACGGCGGTGTTGACGAGGTTTATGGAAACCTGCGCCCGGTCGTATTCGGGTATGGTCCAGCCCACGGCCTTGCAGGCTTCGAGCATGTAGGGGCCCGGAACCAGGACGGGTCGCTTCCTGTCGTCGCGGACGATGACACCCTTGTCGTCACGTTTGGCCCGCCCTGCCTCCTTGATGTCCAGCGCGATCTGACTGGCTACCGACTTGTTGCGCGTATTCACATTGACGTTGTAGGCCACCAGGAAACCGCGGGCCGAGACGTTGGTGGCGCCGGTCTTCCTGGTTCTGTCGTTCCAGGCGTTGGGACCGTGGTCGGGTGCCCACTGTTCGGTGCCCAGCTTGTCACCCAGGGCCTCGTATTCGCCCCTGCGGACATGGGCCAGGTTGCGCCGCTCGTCACTGGTGGCCGCATCCTCGTAGAGGTAGACGGGAATTCCCAATTCCTCACCGATGCGCCGGCCCACGGCGCGTGCGATCTCGACGCACTCGGCCATGGTCACACCCCGTACCGGGACGAAGGGGCAGACATCCGTCGCCCCGTGGCGCGGATGGGCGCCGCTGTGGCGACTCATGTCGATGAGTTCGGCGGCACGCCGCACCACGCGGAAGGCGGCCTCGGCCACCGCGTCGGGGTCACCGATGAAAGTGATGACCGTACGGTTGGTCTCTTGACCGGGGTCTACATCCAGCAGGTGGACTCCGGCGACCTCGCCGACAACAGCCGTCACCGCGTCGATGACGCCCTGGTCACGGCCTTCGCTGATGTTGGGTACGCATTCGACGAGTTTCTTCATCTTCGTGACCTCGCGGTTGAGATAGGCGCCGCACGTGATCCTGCGCGTGGCCGGCGGGCATGCCGCCCCGTTCAGGTATTGCTGCCAAGGTAGTCTGCGGCCAACGCGATTTCCAGCGCGGCGGGCCCGCCGGGCCGGCCTCATGCAACCTTCCCGGCAATTCGTGCGTCTGCTTGTTCGAGGCGTCACGGCGGCTCGCCCACGAATCGAATACCACCTCCCCGGGGAGTCTTGAACATGTTTAAAACGGCCCGCTTCTGGATCGTGCTGGTCCTTGTCCTGATTGCCACCGGTGGCGGATTGTATTTCGCGGGGCAGTTGCCCTTTGCGCCGGGGGGCGGCAGCAGTGTGGCTGCCGCCGACAGCACAGCCGGTGATGACGTCGCCGATGGCGATGACGGCAACGACGGGAAGGACAAGCCGGAGATCCTGCCCGTGCCCGTGGAACTGGCCCTCGTGGACACCCGCGGCATCAGTTCCTACTACCGTGCCGCCTCCGTCATAGAGGCTGATCGCCTGGTGGAACTGGTATCCCGGGTCCAGGGTCGGATCCGCTCGGTGGCCGTGGAGGAGGGCGACTGGGTCGAGGACGGTCAACTGCTGGCTGAGCTCGAGAACGAGCGCGAGGTCATCCATCTGCGCAAGGCGGAGTTGACCCTGGACGACAAGGCGCGGCAATTGGAACGCAATCGCTCCATGCTCACGGAGGAACTCATCTCCCGCCAGGAATTCGACGATGTGGAGTCGGCCTGGAAGCTGGCCGGGGCCGAGCGGGATCTGGCACGCATCGGCCTGGAGGACACCCGCATCCGTGCCCCGTTCGAGGGCCGGATCACCGAGCGGCGTGTGGTGCCGGGGCAGCAGGTGGTGGCCCTGGCTCCCGTCTTCACCCTGGGTGATTTCTCGCCCTTGCGCATACGCGTGCATCTGCCCGAGAACGTGGCGCGCAAGGTCGGAACCGGCCAGCGCGTACTGGTCAAGCCCGAGGGCCTGGATGTGACCTGCGAGGCCACGGTGGAGCGGATTTCACCGGTGGTGGATCCTGCCACCAGTACGGTGCGCCTGACACTGTTGATGAACGGGGACGGTGACGACGTCCGCGTCGGTGGCTTTGCCAAGGTGCGCATAACCACCGATCGCCGTCAGGACGCCCTGGCCATACCCAAACGGGCCCTGGTCGAAGAGGGTGCCCTGCGCAGTGTCTTCATCGCCGAGGCGGACACTGTGCGCAAGGTAGAGGTCCTCACCGGCCTGTACGACGAAACCCATGTCGAGGTACTCGAAGGCCTGGAAGCCGGGGATCATGTCGTGACCATGGGCCAGGGTGGTCTCCGCACAGGCACGAACATCAAGCCGCTGAATGCCGAGAATGTCGGCTACCGCCCACCGGGGCAGGAGATCGACCCGGCGGCCAAGGACGACAGCGTAACCGTGGCCCGCACGGAGTAGATCATGAAGATTATCCGCTACGCCGTCACCCATCCCGTCACGGTCTGGATGGTCACCCTGGCTGCCGTGGTCTTCGGGTTGACCTCCCTGGCCCGGTTGGACATGCGCCTGTTGCCGGAGATCCGTTATCCGACCCTCACGGTGCAGACCGACTTCCCCGGCACCGCACCCGTGGACGTGG
>QNDV01000064.1 GCA_003646045.1 bacterium | reverse complement strand
GGCCACGGCTTCGGTGAGGGTCTTGCCCATTTCCAGGGTCATCATGCGGGCATAGTCACTCTGCCGGGAACGCAGCACCGCCGCCAGCGCCTGCAGTAGTCCGGCCCGCGCGGTCACCGGAACCTCGCGCCACTGCAGCCAGGCTTGCTGGGCGGTTTCCAGGATCGACATGACCTGGTCACGACCCATCACGTCATAGGTCTGCAGGTCCATGCCCGTGGCCGGATTGACCGTCGTTATTGTCGCCACGAATGTTCCTTCCTGCGTTGCCCCCTACCAGACACCGGCACCCACTTCCACCACATAGCCGATGTGTTCCCAATCCCAGATGCCCAGGTTTTTCACACCAAGGCGAACTCCCCAGAAGTCCGTCAGCTTGCTGAGGAACCCCAACGGAGTCGCACCCATGATGAAGCGCATCTTGATGCCTGTTTCGGTCATGGTGTGGGTGGTTGTGTGCGTACCGTCGTCATCCCACTCCCAGCCGAAGGCGAAGTAGGCGTCGATCCAGCGGGAGGCGCTGGTGGTGTAGAGCATGTTGTAACTGAAATCACGCAGGCCGTGGTCCTTGAAGTAGATCCTGTTCACCAGCCAGCCGCCGCCAATCGGATCGCTGACACTCTTGACCACCAGCAGGGGAAAAGCGAAGGACACACCGGGATCGCCGTCGTAGCGGAAGGCGAAGGAGATGGACTTGAGGAAATCCTCGGTTTCGGCCCATTGTTCGAATTTCTTCGACCCGTCGAAATCCTCCACCTCGGGCCAATTCTCATCGCCCTTGTCCACGAAACGCTCCAGGGCCGGATCGTAGGCAATGCCTTCAGCCTTGGGCGGAAACGGCCTCAGTTCGTAGATGGCATTGCCCTTGGCATAGACACCATCGACACTGAAGTCATCGCGCAGGTGACTGTCCTCGGGCAGGGGCGGAAACACCCGATGGACCTTGTGGCGGGGCTTGGCCATCCAGGCCTGGAAGCCACCCGAATACAACGACCCGGTGGCCATGACGTCGCGCACGCCCCAGGCATCGTTGACCCTCAGGTTGACGTCATACCCGGGCGAGTAGTGGCCATCGGCGTTCTTGTCGGTGCAACTGGCGTGTTTGCCCTCCTCCACCATCACGTGGATGGGAAAACGCGTATAGCGGTCCACCTCGAGATTATTGTCGTACCACAGGATGCCGTGGGCCTTGGCGGTCACTTTCTGGCACGTTATCCAGTAGCCCAGTTCAGGATGCTTTTTGGTCTTGATGACCACGAGCTTCATCTGCACGGATTCCACATCGTACTTGTGGGCGCCGAGGCCCTCCTCGCTGGGATAGAAGAAAAAGAAATCCAGATCGATCCCGGCGGCCTGGTAGAGGTCGATTTCGGTGGTCCGCTTGTCGGGATCGACGACCTGAAGCGCATCTTCTTCAGTGTCAAAAAACGGATCCGTGAGCACCGTGCGGACACGGTAATAGGCCACGGGCCGATCCACCGCCTCCTCGAAGGGAAAGAAAGTGGGCTGGCGGATCTCCTCACCCTCGGCTCCCGACAGCAACGGCTCGTCGGGCGAGAACCACAGCACCGGTGCACAATAGGCGGCCAACTGCTCGAAGCTCATGTAGCGCTGCTGGCCATGCCAGACCATGCCGATCCGTTTGGCCGCGTTGCGCACCGATTTCGGATATTCGGCCAGTATGCTGTCCAGCATGGCCTCGGTGTATTCGGATCCGTCGGCCGTGGTCAATACCACGTCATCGGCATGGAGGGAGCGGGCGGCCGGACCGGAAGCCACAGCGGCCGACGCCAAGGCAAAGGACAGAACCAGGGCGTAACAGACTGCGTTTTTCATTGTTTCCTCCGGATCGGCAATTCAGCAAGACAACCGGCTACCAACTCCCAGGGAGCGTACGGTGGATATGGCCGGACCATCCTAGACCGGAGTGCGGCCCCTGGCCAAGCAGTTAGTCCCGGGACGGTCTGGTAAAGAGCCAGCGACCTTCACGGGGAGGCTCGCTGGTTGCGGCCCACCCGTGGGCCTTGAAGTCCAAGAGACCTGCGGCCCCCCGGGCGCCGGTGGCCAGGGCATGGTGCAGCAAGGCGCCCCGGGCCGTCTTGGCATGAACCGGTACCGTCTTGAGGCTGCCGTCGCCGCGCAACTCCTTGAAGACAGGAGAAACAACCGGGCCGTTCAGGGCCGCCAGATCGACGGCCTTGAGGTACTCCTGCGAAGCTACCGATACCACCGTCTCACCCTGGCGGAGTTCATTGTTCAGGGCAGCGGTCACCCGGTCCCGCCAGAAGGCGTGCAGATTAGTGGCGTCGGGAGGGACCATGCGTGAGCCCATTTCCAGACGGTAGGCCTCGATGAGATCAAATGGCCCCAACAAGCCATAGAGCCCCGAGATAATGCGCAGACGTTTACGGGCACGTCGACGCGACGCCGCATCCAGCGCCCCTGGATCCAGTCCCTTGTAGACCAGCCCCGTGAACGCATGGCAGGCAGGCCGACGGGGATTGCCGGAGGTGCCCCAGCGGGCCAGATCCGCCCGGGTCCTATCGATCAGACTCTCGCCCAGATCCATCATTTGTCGCCACTTCCCGGGTGCCAAGGACCGCAGACTCTCGACGAGGACCTGCGCTTCACCGCTGAAAAGGGGTTCCGGGCACTTCAACCGCGCCCGCAGCGGCGAATCCAGATTCATGAGTTTGGTGGAGTTGACCAGCAGGAGCATGGTGTGTCGGAACTTGTGGCGTCCGCGGACCGCTGAATGATGATACGACCAAGGCAGGACCATGAACCGCGCCGGCCGCCGGGTCAATGGGCAATCAGCATATGTTCACGCAGAACCTTAAGATTGTCCGCGAAATGACGATATAGCTATGCGTTCTGCTTTTCGCCCATTTGTATGCTATCAGCCTTTAAGGCCTGATCAGAAAGACGGTTCTCATGGGATATCGTCCGTTCATGCTGATGATGTGTCTGGCCCTGATGTTCGCTGATGCGGGACCTGCCGGTGCTGACGCTGACAGCCACTTTCGCTTCCGTCATATAACCGCCCACGATGGCCTCTCCCAGGGGGTAGTGAATGATGTGCTGCAGGACCGCTACGGATTCGTCTGGTTGGCTACCCAGGATGGCTTGAATCGTTACGACGGATATGAGATCAGAATCTTCCAGCACGATCCCGAGAACCCCGCCAGCATCGCCGGTAACCATATCTGGTCGCTGGCCGAAGACGACCAGGGGCGTATCTGGTACGGCACGGAGGCCGCCGGACTGGGCTACTTCGATCCGGCCAGCGAGTCCTTCGTCAATTTCCGTTTCGACCCGGCTGCCGGCGCCACCCTGGATGTCTACGAAGTCCTGGATCTGGCGGCTGATCCCGACGGCAGTATCTGGGCCGCCACCAGCCGGCACGGTCTTCTGAGATTGGATCCGGCCGACACGAGTTTCACGGTGTGGAGTCACGACTCCTCCGACCCGGCATCTCTGCCCTCGGACGAGGTCTGGTCGCTGGCCCCGGATACCGATGGGACCCTCTGGATAGGTACCTCATCGGGCCTGGTCCACATGCAGAGCGACGGAACCCTGCAGCAGTACCGGCACGATCCGCTGTCACCCAACTCCCTTGTCAATGATGTCGTCTACCGTCTGCATCTGACCACGGACGGCAACTTGTGGATCGGCACGCGGCGCGGTGTGGATCACCTCGTTCGCAGCGACGACAGCTTCGTCCACTACGTCCACGACCCCGATGATCCCCGGACCCTGAACAACTATGCCACCGGTGGTCTCTGCGTCGATTGGGAAGGTCGCATCTGGATTGGTACCATGGGTGGCGGCCTGAGCCTGCTGGATCCCAAGACAGGCTACTGCAGGAATTTCGTCCGGGACCCGGATATCCCCGATGGCCTGGGCAACGATACGGTGAACAGCCTCTTTACCGACCGATCCGGTATCCTGTGGGTGGGTACCCAGAGCGGCGCCAGCCTGCTGGACCTGAACGCCAAGCGGTTCGACCACCTCCGGCCCGGCGATCCCGAGCGGGGTCATCTGAGCGATCCCACCGTGTGGTCCGTGGCCGAGGAGGAGGATGGCAGCCTCTGGGTCGCCACCGAGAACGGCCTCAATCACCGGACCTCCGGCACCAGGGAGATGCACGTTTTCCACCACGACCCAGCCGATTCAACCAGCTTGTGCAACAACTCTCTCAGTACAGTCTTCGTAAGCCGCGACGGTACCGTCTGGATCGGCAGCGACCGGGGAGGGCTCGGCCGGTATCTGCCTGCCCGGCGCCGATTCCATAACTATGCCGCCGGTGACGATGCCGCGACAGGGCTGCGCAACGACCGCATCTTCGGCATCAGCGAGGGCCCGGACGGCGACCTCTGGTTCGCCACCATCGGCGGCCTGCACCGTTACCGTCCGCACAGCGACACCTTCGAGGCCGTGCTGTCCGACACTACGAGCGGTGGCGCACGGGAACTCGCCCTGCGGGCAGTCCACGCCGCGGCCGATGGACGGATCTGGAGCGCCACCTGGACCGAGCGCCTGCAACTCTACGACCCCCATGACAACAGTTGGACCTCGTTCCAGCACGATCCCGACGACCGCAGGAGTCTCAGCGGAAACGTGGTTATCTGCTTCGGCGAGGATCGCTACGGCAGCATCTGGATCGGTACTACCAGCGGCCTGGACCGCTTCGACCGCCGTGGCAGCGACTTCGAACACTTCGGCGTCAAGGACGGACTGCCCAACGCAACCATCTACGGTATTGTCGAGGATGACGAAGACCACCTCTGGATCAGTACCAACCAGGGCCTGAGCCGCTTCTCGCTGATCACCGGTACCTTCGACAACTACGACGTGAGCGATGGTCTGCAGGAGAACGAGTTCAATTCCCAGTCATGTCGGCGCGGACCCACGGGCATCCTCTACTTCGGGGGCATCAACGGACTGACATCCTTCTATCCCGGGGATATCCACAACAGTCGCAGCCGCCCCCAGGTTTTGCTTACTTCCCTTGAACTTACCGATGGAAATCTCAAGCCGGGGCCGGATTCCCGGGGTCGCACCGTCCTCGACAAACCCGTCCATATGGCGGGCCGCATAGTGCTCGATCATACCGACAACGTGATCACTTTCGGTTTTGCCGCCCTCGACTTCGCCGCGCCGGAGGCTGTCCACTACGCATACCGCCTCGATGGCTTTGACGACCAGTGGCACGAAGTGGGCGACCGCCGCTACGCCACCTACACCAATCTGCCGTCAGGCAATTTCGTATTCCGGGCCCGGGCAACCAACCACGACGGTGTCTGGAGTCCCTTCGAGGCCCGTCTGGGCGTGACCATGACTCCGCCCTGGTGGCAGCGGGCGTGGGTCCGGGTCTCCGCCGCCCTGGGTATCCTGCTCGTCCTGCTCACCACCCATCACTCCCGCACCCGCATGATCCGCCATCGCAACCGGGATCTCGAGGAGCGGGTCACCCTGCGCACGGTCGATCTCGAGGAAGAGATCGCCGAGCGCAAGCGCGCCGAGGCGGAATTGCTGGCGGCCAAGGAGGAGGCCGTGGCGGCAACCAGGGCCAAGAGCGACTTTCTGGCCAATATGAGCCATGAAATCCGTACACCATTGAACGGCGTCATCGGCCTGACCGGAGCCCTGTTGGACACCACCCTGGACGATGAGCAGACCGAGTATTGCGAGATGGCCCAGTCCAGCGCCAACGCCCTCTTGAACGTTATCAACGACGTACTGGATTTCTCCAAGATAGAGGCCGGCAAACTGGAACTCGAAAGGGTCCGTTTCTCACCCCGGGACGTGGTGGACGAGGTGGGAGACATGCTGGCCTGGCAGGCCTGGGAAAAAGGCGTGGTCTTCACCGCCACCGTCAATCCCGACATACCGGCCAGTGCCCTGGGCGACCCGGGACGATTGCGCCAGGTACTGCTGAATCTCACCGGCAACGCGGTAAAATTCACCTCCGCGGGCCGGGTAGCCGTGGCTGTGTCCCTGGTCAGCATGGACAGCCAACAGGTACGACTACGGGCGGAAATCCGCGATACCGGCGTCGGCATCCCTGCCGAGATGCGTCACCGCCTCTTCCGGTCCTTCAGTCAGGTAGATACCTCGACCACCCGCCGCTACGGCGGCACCGGCCTGGGCCTGGTCATTTCCAAGCAGTTGGTGGACCTCATGGACGGCGCTATCGGTTGTGAGAGCATCGAGGGCGCCGGCACCACCTTCTGGTTCGAGGTGGTTCTGGGTGTACCGGTCTCGCCTACCCGCAGTATCAGACCAACCGGCCGCGTGCTGGTGGTCCACCCGGACGACGGTGAGCGGGCCTCGATCGGTGCCCTGCTGGAACATGCCGGCTACCCGTACAGTTCGGTGGCGGATCCCACGGCCGGCCTGACGGCACTGCGTACCGCCGACCCGGATGATCCCTACCGGGTGGTGCTTTTCGCGGCGTCCCAGGATCGCGGCACGACTGTGGCCTACGTGAACTCGATCCACGATGACCCGGTCGGTGATGATGTGCATATGGTTCTGCTGGCCGGACTGGGTGACCGCTACGATCGCGATCTCTGCTCACGGACAGGATACCGCACCTGCCTGGCCACACCGGTAAAGCATCGCAAGCTCTATGCCCTGCTGTCGGTACTTATGGATCGCGATGCCGACCATGAACGGAGTTCCCCGGCACGATCGAACGCCGCGGGCACCGTTGACCGCCGCGCCCTGGTTTCCGGTGTGTCCCCGAGGATCCTGTTGGCGGAGGACAATCCCATCAACCAGCGTGTCGCTTCCCTGATCCTCGACAAGCTCGGCTTCGAATACGACATCGTCGGCTCCGGGGACGAGGCCGTAGCCGCCCTGGCCAAGCGGGACTACGCGGCGGTACTGATGGACGTCCAGATGCCGGGCATGGATGGATTGGCCGCCACCCGCATGGTCCGCAACCCGCGCTCGGCCGTGCGCGACCACCACGTTCCGATCATTGCCATGACCGCCCACGCCATGGAGAGCGATCGCCGACGCTGCCTGGAAGCGGGCATGAATGACCACGTCACCAAGCCTATCTCCACGGAGTCCCTGTCCGGTGCCCTGGACCGTGCCCTGCTCGGCGATCCGGTTTGACCTGACCCGGATCGCACGAGGGCCCCTGCCACGGCAGGGGCCCTCTTCAACATGCCTGATACGGCGCCGCTGTCAGAACGGCAACTGGCGCACGACCACTTCGGCAGCGTGGTGGAAAGCGTCGGGTCGTACACCCAGGTAGATGACGAGTACGGCCAGGGCACCCGCCGTGACCACCGAGACCCATTCCCGGCCACGGTAGCTGTCTTCTTGCTCTTCCTTCATGTACATCACCACCAGCGGCCGCAGGTAGTAGTAGACCGATACCAGCGAATTGATGACACCGATCACGGCCAACGGGATCAACCCGGCCTTGACCACCGCCGAGAACAGGTAGAATTTCGCCATGAACCCCACGAACGGCGGAATTCCGGCCAACGAAAGCAGGGCGACGGTCAGTACCGCCGCAGCCACGGGCTGCCGTCGTCCCAGTCCGGCGTAGCGATTGATATCGTCTGCATCCTCGCCCTCGGTGTGGGACATGACGTTGATCACGCCGAAGGCGGCCAGATTCATCAGGGCATAACCGATGAGATAGAACAGCACCGCACTGCCTGCCGCCTCGCCGATCTCCCGGCTGCGCATCATCATGTCCGAGCCCCCGGCCGCCGGCGACATCATGGTCAGGACGCCGAGCATGAGGTATCCGGCATGGGCGATACTCGACCAGGCCAGCATCCGCTTGATGTTGCCCTGTACCAGGGCCACCAGGTTGCCCACGCTCATGGTCAGCACCGCCAGCACCGTCAGCACCGGATACCAGATGAAGGCCAGTTGGGGCTGCATCAGTAACACCCAGCGCATCAGGATGGCGAAACCGGCAGCCTTGACCGCCGTGGCCATGAAGCCCGTCACGTAGGCGGGAGCCCCGTCGTAGACATCGGGCGTCCAAATGTGGAAGGGCACCAGCGCGATCTTGAAGCCGAACCCCACGAGCATCAGCGCCGAGCCCAGGGAGAAGAGCAGGGTGTCCGGGCTGCCGGACTTCAGGGTGGCTGCGATATCCGTGAAAGCGGTGCTCCCGGCCAGCCCGTAGATCAGGGCCATGCCCATGAGCAGGAAGGCAGAGGAGAACCCGCCCAGCAGCAGGTATTTGAACCCTGCTTCGCTGCTGCGCACGTTGCCTCGTACGCCGCCGGCCAGGATGTAGGTGGCCAGGCTCATGGTCTCCAGACCCAGGAACAGGGTGAGCAGGTCCGCCGCCGCGGCCAGGATCATCATGCCCAGGATCGTGAACAGGATCAGGGGATAGAACTCGGGACGGTAACGGCCATCGCGGTCAAAGACTCCGCCCGCGAAAATCACCGTCATCACGCCGATGCCCGCAAATAGGAAATTGAAAAACCCGGTGAAGCCGCTGATCAGCATCATGCCACCGAGCACGGGGCCGTCGGTGGGCTTGACGGCGATCTGCACCGCCACCACACCGATGAGGATGAACAGGGTCAGGTACGAGAGGTGGTCCTTGCGCAGGGTCCGCACGAAGGCGTCCACCACCATGACCAGCAGTCCGCCCACGGCGACAATCAGGTACGGCAGCAGGGGGATCAGCTGACCGGAAAGATCCGGTTTGACGAATTCGTTCATCGTGCATTCTCCCCGTCGCGCAGGACGAAAATCGCGCCGTCATCGGCTTGTCCGTGGGCCGCGTGATGACCGATGGCCGGCGAAATGACAGGTGCCAGGACCCGCTCCACGCTGGCCTCCACCTTGTCCAGGACCATTCCCGGCCGCACACCCAGCCAGAACATGAATACCACCAGGGGCAACAGTACTACCACCTCCCGCAGACTCAGGTCCGGCAGACCCTGGTTCTTCTCGTTGGCCAGTTTGCCGAAAAAGACCCGCTGGTACATCCACAGCATGTAAATCGCGCCCAGCACCACGCCTGTGGTGGCCAGTACCGTCAGCAATCGGGCATGGGGCAGCGATGCACTGCCGAAGGTACCGAACAGGATCATGAACTCGCCCACGAAACCGGCCATACCCGGCAGGCTGATACTGGCCAGGGTGGCGATCATGAAGAACG
>QNDV01000063.1 GCA_003646045.1 bacterium | reverse complement strand
GTCACCACGCCGGCCCGGTTGCGGCGGATGAACTTGCCCGCCCGGTACCTGACGGTGGGCGGCCCTGCGCTCACCGGTTCGAAGTCCAGGTAGCGCTGCACATCCTGGGCCAGGGCCGAGGCCGCCGCGTAGCGCCGGGCCGGCTCCTTCTCCAGCGCCTTCATGGTGATCCAGTCCAGGTCTCCCCTCAGCTTGCGACGAAGGCTGGACGTGTCGGTGCCGCGACACATCGCCACCGTGTCCCGGTTTTCGGCCAGGGTATCGTAGCGGTCACTGGGCCGCGGCGGGTCGTCCTCGCGGATCATCCGCAGGGCTTCCTTGAACCCCGCCGACTCCAACTCCTTCTTGGCAAAGGGACGCTCGCCGGCAATCAACTCGTAGAGGATCACACCAAGGGCGTAGACGTCGGCCCGCGTGTCCACGTTCTGGGCGTCGAAGTCCGCCTGCTCGGGGCTCATGTAGGCCGGCGTGCCGAGGACCTGGCCCATGCCCGTGCGCATGGTGTTCTCGGTGAGGTCGCGGTCCATGGCCTTGGCCACGCCGAAGTCGATGATCTTGGGCTGGGGCTGGCCGTCGACCTCGGTGATCAGCACATTGGACGGCTTGAGGTCGCGGTGGATGATGGCTTTCTGGTGGGCGTGCTGGACACCCTCGCAGATGTGGATGAACAACTCGAGGCGCTGCTGCAGATCCAGGCCCTGCTCGTCACAAAATTCGGTCAACGGTACGCCGTCCACGTACTCCATCACGAAGTAGGGGCGACCGAGGGGAGTGGCGCCGGCGTCGAAGACCCGGGCGATGCCGGGGTGGTCCATGAGGGCCAGGGCCTGTCGCTCCGATTCGAAGCGGGACACGAACTCGGCGGTATCCATACCCTTCTTGACGATCTTCAGGGCAACCGTGCGGCGCAGGGGATAGAGCTGCTCGGCTTGGAAAACTTCACCCATGCCTCCCTCGCCGATGGGGCGAATCAGGCGGTAGGGGCCGATGCGGTCCGGGTCCTCGCTCTCGGGTGCGGGTTGTGGCCGGGAGGGGGTGGTCTCGAGGTCCTCGTCGGGCCCTCCCACCGTGGCATCGGGATCCGACGGAACGTCGAGGGTACGATCAGAATCCACATCACGGCGCGGGTCGTGCGCATCGTCCGGGTCATCTCCCGGTTGGAATATGGTTCTGGTCTCGTCGGTCACGAGGTATCATCCGCCCGGAAGCAGGGTTGCGGGACCGTTGTCTTGGCGGGGATCGCCAGATCTCGCCCCGGAACGTTGAGAATAGGTGAATTCGCACCGGACGTCGAGTGGCGGAGTGGGGTTGCCGGGACGATTCACACACCATCGATCATACCGGCTATGGCCACCCGGGTGACGGTTCGCTATCCTGCAACAGACCGGGCCCGTCCCATATCCGGAGCGCGGCCGAATCCGGAAGGACCGGCGATGTCGACCTGCCCCGTATGTTCCGCAAGTGGCGCCAATCAGCGATTGGCGGAAGTCGCCCTGGTGCCTGGCAGTCGTTACGACCTTGTCTGTTGCCCCGGATGCGGCGTTATCCGTCTGGACCCCCTGCCGACCCCCGGTGTCCTGGAACAGTTCTACTCGGCGGATTACTTCGATTTCGATCCAGGGTATGCCGAGGGCAAGGGCGCCGTCTATGCGGCGCGTCTGAAACGACTGGGGCCGCGGGGCACGTTTCTGGATATCGGTTGCGCCACGGGCCACCTGCTGGCCGGTATCCGGCGGCACTGCGCCTGGGAGGTGCACGGCGTGGAATTCGGATCCGCCGCCGTGGCACATGCCCGCGACCGGCTGGGACTTGATGTTCGGCAGGGCGATCTCTGCCAGGCAGGGTATCCGGATGCGTTTTTCGACTACATCCACCTGAACAACGTGCTCGAGCACGTACTCGACCCGGTGGCGCTGCTGCGTGAGTGCCGGCGGATCATCAAGCCGGACGGCCGGTTCTTCCTGGCGGTACCCAACGGGGCCAACGATCACCTGCCTCTGGTGGCGTTTCACCAGGGCCAGGGGATTCCCGCCCGCAGTCACAGCGGTCACCTCTACTTCTTTCACCAGGAGACTCTCAAGACGATGTTGGCGCAGACGGGCTTCCGCATCGTCAGGACCGAGACCGGCAGCATCAAACGGGGTTTGCGCAATCGGGGTATCCTGCCGCGCAAGAAGAACTGGCAAGAGCCCCTGCGTATGCCCGCCACGGAGTCCGCGCCTGCCACGGAATGCGCGAACAAGGTCCCCGACGTGGACCGGTCGGGATCAAGACCGGCGTTTTATTACCGCCTGCGGTTCCTGCAGAACTCGCTCAATGTCCTGCCCGGTCTGCACGACTTTGGCCTGGATTTCATCTTCCACCTGCGCCCAACCGACTACCAGTAGCCGACGAAGCCCTGGTCGCTGACCCACGGCTCTTCTGAAAGTTCCGCCGGGAGGGTGGACAGGGGCCGCCGGAAAAGCAGCCACAGGCGGGCGGGTACATGGTAGGCCGCCGACAGGAAGCCCCATTCCCGGCACAGATGTTCCATGGCCGCATTGGTGAAGAAAGCACAGTGCACCGGCAGCAGATAGAACCAGTCCGGGTCGTCCGGTACGTGTTTCACCACCACTGTGTGCAGGGCCAGTGCTCCGTCGGCGGATACGAGTCCCGCCAGGTGGTCGAGGGAGGCGCGGTCGCGCACATGCTCGAACATGGCCGTGTTGATGACGAGGTCGCACGAACCGGGGGCCAGTGACGCGGCATCGACCCAACGCTCTCCCTGACCGGGAAGGAAGGGTTCGTACCGCAGGACCGCATGACTCGTGCGCTGTTCCACCAGATCGCTCAACTGCCCGCTGCCACAACCGTAGTCCAGCCAGGGTCGATCACCGGGAATTGCACCCAGGTTCCGTGCCGCACTGATGGCGTCCACATAGCCCTGGGCGCGTTGCAGCCAACGCTGGTCGTTGGAGCGTCCAGCTGCCGGGTCACGCTCGGCGTGGAAGGCGGCGTTGAGGTTTTCCCAGCTGCCGTGGTCCATGTGCGCATGGGTTCGTGACAGGACAAAGCCGCAGGCAACACAGCGCGAGTAGTCTACCCGGCCCAGGTTCTGCCAGTCGAACTGCTTGCTGAAGGCCGGGCCCAGTGGCCCCCCGCAGACGAAGCAGCGCTCATTGGACATGGACCCTGTTTCCGGGTGTCGCATGGCCCGGACAATAGCACAACCCGCTAGCCCACTACATACCCACCCGTCTCGATACAGCGTTCGGCGATGCGATCGTGCAGCTCTGTCCGGTTCACCGGGTCGTGCTTGGTCAGGCGCCGGACACCGGAAAGGAGGGTCCGCAACTCGTCACCCTCGGCACTGGCCGCCAGCACACAGCGGGCGCGGACGGCGACCTTGTCCATGGCGTCATGGACGTACAACGTCAGCATGTCCGCCATGGCGGCGGCCGTCGCTTCGTCGGTGGTGTCCGCCCGCTTGCGGGTGCGCAGCAGTGCGCTCTCGCAGGCGTAGGCTTCCATGATGATGTCCGCCGCATCAGCCAGCACGCCCTGCTGGTCCTTCAGGCCGACGCCGAACTTCTGGGCCGCCACGCCCAGCACGGCCAGGGCCGTCTTCTTCATGCCCGCCACCAGGTCGGTTTCCGTTTCCAGGTAGCCCGGTTCGCCGGGGTCCTCGAAGCTGGGCAGGCCGGTCAGTTCCTCGGCCACTTTCTGGGCCGCCTGCAGGAAGGGCAGTTCACCCTTCAGGGCCTTGCGCATGATCATGCCGGGTACCAGCATGCGGTTGATCTCGTTGGTGCCTTCGAAGATGCGGTTGATGCGTTCGTCGCGGTAGAGCCTCTCCAGGGGGTATTCCTGGCAGTAGCCGTAGCCGCCCAGCATCTGCAGGCATTCCTCGGCCGCCAGGGCGCAGGCCTCGGTGGCAAAGACCTTGATCATGGAGCACTCGATACTGAATTCCTCCACCTGGCCGATGGACTTGCGGTCGTGCTCGGGGTCGGACTTGTCCAGGGTGGCGATGGCCGTGTCCAACAGGCCGGCCGTGCGGTAGACCATGCTCTCGGCGGCGAAGGTTGCTGCCGCCACGTCGGCGATCTTGCGCCGGATCAGTCCGAAACTGCATAGCGGCTTGCCGAACTGGTGACGCTCCTTCGTGTAGGGCACGGCCGCCTCGAGGGCCAGCTTGGCGCCGCCCACGGTACTGGCTCCCAGCTTGAAGCGACCCACGTTCAGGATGTTGAAGGCGATGAGATGGCCCTTGCCTATCTCACCCAGTACGTTGCCCGTCGGTACCTTGACGTCCTCGAGGATAATGGCGCAGGTGGATGAACCCTTGATGCCCATCTTCTTTTCCTCGGCGCCGATGGTCACGCCTTCGCTTTTCAGGTCGACGATGAAGCCCGTGAAGTGCTCCGCGTCCACTTTGGCGAACAGGATCACCATATCGGCATAACCCGCGTTGGTGATGTACTGCTTGGTGCCGTTCATGAGGTAGTGGCTGCCATCCTCGCTGAGCACGGCGGTGGTGGCGGCGGCCAGGGCGTCAGAGCCGCTGCCCGGCTCGGTCAGCGCATAACAGGTCAGGCGTTCGCCGGTGGCCAGGCCGGGCAGGTACTCCTGCTTCTGCTCGGGAGTGCCGAAGTAGACGATGGGCAGGGTGCCGATGCCCGACTGGGCGCCGTGGGTCACGGCGAAACTGCCTGCGGCGGCTATCTTCTCGCTGATGAGCATGATGGTGGCCTTGTCGCTGCCCATACCACCGTAGGCCTCGGGCACATCGGCCATGAGCAGCCCCATGGGGCCGGCCTCCTGCAGCAGCGTCTTGCCCAGGCTGGTATCGCCCTCGTATTCGAACTGCTCGCGCACAGGCTCGATGTGGCGCTCGACGAAGTCCTCCACCGTTTTGGCGATCATGCGCTGCGTCTCGTCGAAGTCCTCGGGGGTGAAGCAGTCCGCGGGCAGGGTGTCCTGTAGCAGGAACTCGCCGCCGGTGGGATAGCTCTTGTCGCTCATGATCGTCTCCTTAGTCTTCTAGACCGCCGCGAAAATGCCGGCCGCGCCCATACCCGTTCCGATACACATGGTGACCAGGGCGTGCTTGCCACCCCGTCGCTTCAGTTCGTGGAGGGCCGTCGTCGTCAGCTTGGCGCCGGTGCAACCCAGGGGGTGACCCAGGGCGATGGCGCCGCCGTTGGCGTTGAGCCGCTCGTCGGCCGGGTCCAGACCCAGCCCCTGGCATACGGACAGGCTCTGGGCGGCGAAGGCCTCGTTCAGTTCGATGACATCCATCTGCTCCAGCGTCAGTCCACTGGACGCCATGACCTTCGGCACTGCTTCCACCGGTCCGATGCCCATGATCTCCGGGGGCACGCCGGCCACCTGGTAGTCCACGAAGCGGGCCAGGGGCTCGACGCCCAGCTCCTTCACCATTTCGGCCGAGGCCAGCAGTACCGCCGCGGCGCCGTCACTCATCTGGCTGCTGTTGCCGGCGGTAACGGTTCCGTCCTGCTGGAAGGCGGGTCGCAGTCTGGCCAGGGCCTCGAGGGTCGAATCGGCCCGGGGACCTTCGTCCTGCAGGAACTCGACTTCGCTGGTGATGGGTCGTCCCTTGCCGTCGGTGCCGGGCAAATGGGCCGTCACCGGGACGATCTCGTTGACGTAGCGTCCCGCCGCGATGGCGGCCACGGCCTTGGTGTTGCTGGCGAGGGCGAAGACATCCTGTTGTTCGCGGGTGATACCGTCGCGTTGCACCAGTCGCTCGGCGGTCAGTCCCATGCCCAGCAGGGCCTCGGGACCTTCGGCGGCCTGGGTGGGATTGGGCAGGTAGCGCAGTCCGCCCATGGGGATCATGGACATGGACTCGACACCGCCGGCAATCACCGCTTCACAGCGTCCGGTCATGATCTGCATGGCGCCGATGGCTATGGTCTCCAGGCCCGAACTGCAGAACCTGTTCACCGTCATGCCCGGTACCGTCACCGGCAGTCCGGCCAACAGTCCGATGTTGCGGCCCACGTTCATGCCCTGCTCGCCCTCGGGCATGGCGCAGCCCATGATCACATCGCCCAGGCGGGCGGGGTCCAGTCCGGTCTGCCCCGCGACCAGGGCCTTGACCAGGGTGGCACCCAGATCGTCCGGACGCGTATGCCGCAGGGTTCCCCGGGGGGCCTTGCCCACCGCGGACCTGAGGGCGGAAACGACAAATACTTCCTTCATGGCCCTTTCCTCCTAGTTCCGCAGGGGTTTGCCTGTCTTGAGAATGTGCTGCATGCGCTCGAGGGATTTGCGCTCGCCCATGAGACGCATGAACCCTTCCCGTTCCAGGTCCAGCATGTGCTGGTGGGTGACGGTAGTGCCCGGTGGCACGGGACCGCCGCTCAGGACGCGGGCCATCAGCAGGCCTATCTTGCGGTCGTGCTCGCTGATGTAGCCGCCCTCCTTCATGTTGTAGAGCACCGACTCGGCCAGGCCGATGCCCGCCGTGCCCATCACCGGTATGGCCTGGTCCGGGGTGGGGGCGGCGAAATCGCCGGTGCCGGCCAGGCCCAGGGCCACATCCCTGGCGTCGGCGGCCAGGTGGTCCCGGTTCATGGACCAGGTGTCACCTGGCCTGAGGAAGCCCAGTTCACGCGCCTCCTCGGCGCTGGTGGCCACCTTGGCCATGCCGATGGTCTCAAAGGTCTTGCGGAAGGCCGGTTGCAGATCGCTCTTGTCGTGCAGCAGGTCCAGGTTGCGTTTGTACAACCTGATGCAGCCGCCGCCGGCTGGTATCACCCCGGCGCCGAATTCCACCAGACCGATGTAGGTCTCGGCCGCGGCACGGACTGCATTGCCGGCCATGGTGATCTCGCAACCGCCGCCCAGGGCCAGTCCGTGGGGGGCCGAAACAACAGGGACCCCGCACATCTCCAGCCGGTCACAGGCCCGCTGGAAAGAGCGCACGATCAGGTTGATGTCCTCCCAGTTGCCCTCGGCGGCCTCCATCAGCAGCATCATGAGATTGGCGCCGGCGGAGAAGTTGTCCGCACCGTTGGTCACCACCAGGGCCCGCCAGTTGGTCTCGGCCTCGGTGCAGGCGGTCATGATGAGGTTGATGGTGTCCTGGCCGATGGCGTTCATCTTGGCGTGGAACTCCAGGCCCAGCACGCCGTCGCCCAGGTCGATGAGGCTGGCGCCGGGATTGCGGCGTACTTCGCGCCCGCTGCGCCGCAGGATGTCGAAGTCCCAGGCGTGCTCGTCCCGGGGTACGGCAGCGAACACACCGGACTCGGCGGTGGGGCTCTCCGGGTGGCCGCTCTCGTCCCGGTAGATGCTCTCGGCGCCACTTTCGTAGAGGGCGTCGATCCAGGCGGGCAGGGGACGTTTGTCCTCGCGCAACCGCTCAGTCGTCTTGCGGAATCCCAGGACATCCCAGACCTCGAAAGGTCCCAGGTCCCAGTTGAACCCCCAACGCACGGCACGGTCGATGTCCGCAGCCTGGTCGCAGATTTCGCCGACCCGCATGGCGCTGTAGCTGAAACTGGCCGCCAACAGTTTCCAGATGGCCTGGCCGGCTTTGCCCTTGCCGAACGCCAGCATGCGCAGACGCTCGTCCAGGTCGTCCATATTTTTGGCCTGGTCGATCTCCGGAAAGCGCGCCTTGGCCTTGTCCCGGTATTCGAGGGTCTCCACGTCCAGGGTGAAGAACTTCTTGGCGGGCTTCTTCTACATGCGGTAGAAGCCGCCGCCGGATTTGCGGCCCAGCAGTCCCTTGTCCACCATCTGACGCAGGTAGTCCGGGGCCTTGAAGACGTCTCGGGCCTCGTCGTCGGGGATCAGGGGATACAGGTTGTCCGCCACGTGCAGGAAGGTATCGAGGCCCACCAGGTCGGCCAGTTTGAAGGTCGCCGTCCTGGGGCGTCCGATGGCCGGGCCGGTCAGGGCGTCGATCTCCTCGATACTCAGTCCCATCTCGTCCATGACCTGGACCGTGGCCATCATGGCGTGGACGCCCACGCGGTTGGCGATGAAGTTGGGCGTGTCCTTGGCCAGGACGATGCCCTTGCCCAGGCGCGAGCTTGCAAAGCCGGCCACGAAGTCGGTGATGGCCGGATCGGTGTCGTCCGTGGGGATCAACTCGAAGAGCTTCATGTAACGCGGCGGGTTGAAGAAGTGGGTGCCCAGGAAGCGGGGCCTGAGGTCCGCGGGCAGCATGGCCGCCATGGCGGTCAGGGACAAGCCTGAGGTATTGCTGCTGAGGATGGCGTCGGGGCCCATATGTGGTGCTGCGTTTTCCAGCACGATCTTCTTGATCCCCAGGTCCTCCTTCACGACTTCTATGACCCAGTCGGCATCCTTGATGCGCGGCAGGTCGTCCTCGAAGTTTCCCGTTTCGATGAGGGCCAAACGGTCAATGTGGAAGAGAGGGGAGGGACGGGTCTTTTTCATGGCCGCCACGGCCCCGGCGGCCACGGCATTGCGGGCGGCGGGTGTGTCACCCGCGCCGGCGGGAACGATGTCCAGCACCAGGGAAGGGATGCCCGCGTTGGCAAAATGGGCGGCGATGGCGCTGCCCATGACGCCGGATCCGAGCACGGCAACACGCCGGATCTGTCTGTCCATCGTCCCGACCTTTCGTTGGTGGAAAATGAATGACTATTCATTATTTTAGGTCAGTTTCTCCTGCCTGTCAATCGCTTAGATTCCAATAAACGTTGCAATATCGAGTAAGAATGGCGTATACTGGATTTGCAGGTCTAGTAGGAGCGGCCGCACTAGGCATCAAAATGAATGGTTATTCACCAACATGAAACAGGCGCGCCGGCAGCGGAAGCAACAGCAGATTCTTGACGCCGCGGTGGTGGAGATCGCTCGCCGTGGCTTCCATGCCACTACCGTAGCCATGATCGCCCGCCGCGCAGGTGTCGCTGACGGCACCATCTACCTCTATTTCGAGAACAAGGAACGGATCCTGGTTTCCGTATTCGAACGTGCCATGGGTCGTTTCATTGCCGAGGGACGGCAGCGATTGGGGGCGTTGTCCGGCGCAACCGCCAAGCTCCACGGTATCATTGCCCTGCATCTGGAACTGGTGGGTGGCGACCGGGACCTGGCCATCATCACCCAGGTGGAATTGCGGCACAGTCTGCATTTCATGGAAGCCCTGTCCCGCGCCCAGGTGGGGGAGTACCTGGCCGTCATCGCCGAAGTCGTGGAACAGGGTCGTGGCGAGGGTGTTTTCCGCGGGGATATCGACCCGGTTTTTGCCGCCAAATCCATATTCGGCGTGCTGGACGAAATGGCCACCGACTGGGTGCTCAGCTATCGCAACACGCGGCTCGAAAGTCGTACGGACGAAGTGGCCGCCTTCGTTCTGGGCGGGTTGGGGGCCTGATGTCCGGTGCCCTGCTGCTGCTGATGCT
>QNDV01000062.1 GCA_003646045.1 bacterium | reverse complement strand
TGCCCTCGGCGCCAGCGTCGTTACCGAACGCTACGGTCCCCACCTGGTGACCGATCCGGCCCTGGAATTTCGCGATGATCCGATCTTCAAGCAGCTGGATGACGCCGGCCGTCGGCGCCTGGCCAGCCGCCCCTGGCGGAACCATTTCGTGGTGCCCATGTATTCGGTTCGGCCCGAGGGCACGGCGGCCTTCTATGATCTGCGCCACTTCCTGGGTTATGAGCTGGTGGTGACCTCGGGCGCGGTCCGGGACCGGTACCTGGCCGAGGCCGAGCGCTTCCCGCGACAGGTGCAGTTCTATCACGACCTGGAGCGCTGGGCGCCCCTGGCCCATACAGCCGGGGCCGCAGACGGTCTGCGGGGGCCGGAGATCCGCATCCACCGCATCACTGACGCTACCAGGCAGCAGGTGCGGACAGCGAAGGGCGAGATCACGGCCGAGGAAATTCTCGCTGGCAGGACGGGTGCCGGGGCCCGCGACTTCACCACCTTCGTGGCGACGGTGGCCCATCACGCGGCCCTGGCTGAACGTTGGCCCCAGGCCGTTCCCTACGCCGCGGCCCTGCGTGCGGTGGCCGATGCCGCCGGCCGGCCGGATGCCACGCGCCGGCTGGCGGTGGCCCTGTTCATGAACGCGGATCCGGCGGGGGCGGAGCCCCTGTTCCGGGAACTGGCGGAAATACCGGCGGAGCGTGTGGTGGCCCTGGGCTATCTGGGCGTCATCGCCGAGCAGCGGGGTGACAGCGCCGCGGCGGCGACGTTTTACCGACAGGTCATCGCCCTGGATCCGTCCGGCAAGGCGGGAAGCCTGGCCCGGCGTCGCCTGCAGACCCTGGCGGCGGGCGCGCCCGAATAATCCACCCCGCCGGCGCGTACCTCCGGCGCAAACCTGTCGTATCCAATCCCCGGCAATGGTGTAAGGTGTCGGGTGGGAGAATCGAAATCCGTGGCGTTCAACCACACTTTCGTCCATGCGAGGTGAGGACTCATGAGTGAAGATCAGGACTATGGCGGACAGGGCGGCGGTCCCCAGATTCCGGACATCAAACTACCCCAGTTGAAGGGTGGCATGGTGCGGATCATCGTGCTCGCGGTGGTGGCGCTGATCGTGGTGACCACCAGTTTCTATACCATCGATCCGGAGGAGACGGGTATGGTGCTGCGCTTCGGCGAGTACGTGCGCGCCACCGATCCGGGTCTGCATTTCAAGATCCCCTTCGGCGTGGAGAAGGTGATCAAGGTGCCCATCCAGCGCCAGCTGAAGGAGGAGTTCGGCTTCCGCACCCTGCGGGCCGGCGTCAACAGCCAGTACACCACCAAGGGTTACAGCGGCGAGTCCAACATGCTCACCGGCGATCTCAACGCCGCGGTGGTGGAGTGGGTCGTGCAGTTCCGCATCGTCGATCCCTACAAGTACCTGTTCCAGGTGCGGAACGTGAACGAGACCTTCCGCGACATGAGCGAGGCGATCATGCGCAAGGTGGTGGGTGATCGTACCGTGAACGAGGTACTCACCGTGGGCCGCGCCGAGGTGGCTCTCCAGGTGCAGAACGATCTGCAGGACCTCTGCAACCAGTACGAGACCGGCATCAAGGTCGAGCAGGTGGTGCTGCAGGACGTGAACCCGCCCGATCCTGTGAAGCCCTCCTTCAACGCCGTCAACGAGGCGCAGCAGGAGAAGGAGAAGCTCATCAACCAGGCCCAGTCCGAATACAACCGGGAAATTCCCAAGGCCCAGGGTGCTGCGTTGCAGACCATCCAGGAGGCCGAAGGATACTCCATGGACCGGGTGAACCGGGCCGAGGGTGACGCGTCCCTCTTCAACTCGATCTACAAGTCCTACCGGAAGGCGCCGGACGTGACCCGCAAGCGCATCTACCTCGAGACCATGACCGAGATCCTGCCCCGCATGAAGGGCAAGATAGTGGTGGACGACGAATTACAGGGCGTACTGCCCCTGCTCAATCTGAATGCCCCGGCCGCGAAGGGAGGCAAGTGATGAATATCAGACTGAACATCATCATTCCCGTGATCGTGGTGGCCCTGGTGCTGATGAACTCCTTCTACGTGGTGCAGGAACAGCACCAGGTGATCGTGACCCAGTTCGGTAAGCCCGTGGGCGATCCGGTGCTGACGCCGGGCCTGAATATCAAGATTCCGTTCATCCAGAAGGTACACCGCTTCGAGAAACGCTTCCTCGAGTGGGATGGTGACCCCAACCAGCTGCCCACCCGTGACAAGCGCTTCATCTGGGTGGATACCTACGCGCGCTGGCGCATCAGTGATCCGCTGCTGTACTTCCAGCGCCTGCAGAACGAACGGGGCGCCCAGACCCGGCTGGACGACATCCTGGACGGCGAGATTCGCAACGCCATTGCCAAGTACGACGTGGTGGAGGTGGTTCGCACCAGTAATCGCCAGGCCCAGCGTGCCGAGAACGAGATCGAGGACGAGGTGATCCTGGTGGATATAGTGTCGGGCCGCGAAGTGATCCGACAGGAAGTGCTGCGCAACGCCCAGACCCGCACCGGCGACCTGGGCATCGAGATCCTGGACATGGAGATCAAGCGCATCAACTACGTGGCCGAGGTGCAGCGCAAGGTCTACGAGCGCATGATCGCCGAGCGCCAGCGCATCGCCGATCGCTTCCGTAGCGAGGGCCAGGGTCAGGCGTTCCGTATCCGTGGCGAGAAGGACCGCGAGCTGCTGCGTATCCGTTCCGAGGCCTATCGGAAAGCCCAGGAGATCAAGGGTACTGCAGACGCCGAGGCCACTGATATCTACGCCGCGGCCTACAATCGCTCGCCTGACACCCAGAGCTTCTACGAGTTCCTCAAGACCATGGAGTCCTACAAGCTGATCATGGACGAGGAGAGTTCGCTGGTGATGTCCACCAACACGGATATCTACCGGTTCCTGAAGGGCAGCGACCAGCGCTGACCCCTGCGGATCCGGGGGCCGTCCACAGGGGCGGCCCCCCGTTTCAGGACACCCTCGCCGGATTGATGCCCAAGGAGAGACCGCCATGACCAGAATGTTGCGTACGCTGATCGTCTTCGTGTTGGTGCTGGCCGTGGCCTCGCCGGCGGTAGCGGGGGACAAGCTGTTCCTGTGGAAGGTCGAGGGCAAGAACGCCACCGTGCATATGACCGGATCCATCCACGTGGGACGACCCGAGTTCTACCCCCTGCCCACGGCGATCGGCGAGGCCTTCCTCCACGCCGACGCCCTGGCTGTGGAGGTGGACATATCCGATCAGGAGGTCATGCAGAAGGCCGGCCAGATCACCATGACCAGGGGCATGCTGCCGGGTGACGAGACCCTGGAGTCGAGTGTCGATCCGGAAATCTACGCCCGGCTGAAAGCCTACGCAGCGGTGCGGGGCATCAACCTGTCTATGTACAGCAAATTCCGCCCCTCCATCGTGGCCATGGTGCTGGTCCTGGAGGAGTACAAGCGCCAGGGTTTCACCGAGAGCGAGGGTGTCGACGTCTACTTCCTGGATGCCGCCAAGAAGTTGGAAAAGGAGATCAGGCAGCTTGAGACCATCGAGTCCCAGATGACACTCTTCCTCGAGATGAGCGACAGCCTGGACGATGTGCTGCTGGAAGAAGTCATGAACCAGTCGGAACGGCTCGGCGAGGTCATGGACAGCATGATCGCCACCTGGCAGGCCGGTGATGCCGACGCCTTGTCCGGGCTGCTGCAGGATCAGATGGGCGAGGGCCCCGAGATGGAGGAGTTCTATCGCAAGCTCCTGGACGACCGCAACGTGGCCATCGTCGATATCATCGACTACTGGCTGGGCGGCGAGGAAGATATTTTCGTCGTAGTGGGGGCCGGACACTACGGTGGCGAGATGGGGATGCTGAACCTGCTGCGTGCGAAGGGGTGGACGGTGGAGCAGATCTCGCGTTAGGTCCGGTGGGCGGGACGGCGATCTTCGCCATCCTGGCTGCGATCGCCTCGGAACAAAGCCGGATTTCCCTCCGTGGAAATCCGGCTTTGTTACGCCTGCCCACCGGACCTAACGCGAGACCTGCCCAACCTCGGGCGATTCCAAACGCACCCGCCACCCCTCGGCAATATATGATTGGTCTGTGGCTGTGAGGTCTGCAGCCGTGAAGCAGGTGACATGGCGGGCGTACAAAAGCCCCTGATCCACGGAGGGATCAGGGGCTTTTGTCCGAGGAGACCGTAGCCATGGATGGCGAAGGTCTCCGTCCCGCAATGTCACCTACTTCACGGCTGCAGACCGCTCTGCCTCAACCACTCATAGGCAGTCTGGAAGATATCGGTACTCGTCCGCAAACCGAGCTTCTTCTTGATATGCGACCGATGCACCTCGACCGTGCGCGGGCTGATATTCATGATCTCCGCGATCTCGGCGATCTCCTTGCCCTGGCCCGTCAGCTGGAACAGTTCCAGCTCCCGGTTGCTGAGGGCTTCCACCGGTGACGCGCCCACACCCGAACCCCCACCCATCTGCTCCACGGCATTCTGGGTCATGGTATCCGAGAGGTAGGTCTTGCCGTCCAGCACGCAGCGGATGGCCTCGAGGATCTTCTCGGTGCCGTTCTGCTTCATGATGTAACCGCGGGCACCCGCCTTGAGGCAGCGGATGGCATAGGTGTACTCGTCGTGCATCGAGACCGCCAGGGTCAGGATGCCGGGGTAGTTCTGGCTGATTTCCTTGAGCAGGATCAGACCGTTGCTCTGCTTCAGGGAAATATCCACCAGCACGAGGTCGGGTTTCTCGGCAGCGATGACCTCCAGGGCCGAGGACGTATCCTCAGCTTCGCCGCACACCTCCAGATCGTCTTCGAAATCGATCAGGGACTTGATGCCCGACCGGACCAGCGGGTGGTCGTCGACAATAAGCAGGCGGATGATCTTCATCCTGGTCTCCGTTTCCAACACTAGGCTCCTTGCGCAAAAGGCTTAACACGAAGAAACAGGCGTATCTGGCGCGAGACACGCCCATCGGGCGACTTCGGCACGGATTCTAAACGATTTCTTTTCTTTGCAAAGGTTTTTTTGCTGATAGCACGTTAAAGAACAAGACTATTCAACCCTTTGGATAACGTAATCTCCAGTAATGAGGCAAGTTCCGCCACTTCCAGATGTTCACCATGGCTTTCCAGACGGCCCATGAAATCCCGGTGATGGCGCCCCGCCCGGTAGGCTGGTTCCCGGGGCGGATGGGGCAGGTACCTCGCGACCAGATCCAGGTCCGGCTTAACCAGCAGAGTGGTGGCGTAGTAGAGCAGTCCGCGGGTGCGCCAGATACATGACCCACCGATCTTGCGCCCGTCCCGCACCAGATCCGACGTGCCCTCCTGTTCGACACCGGGCAGGCCGCATTCCGCCAGTCCCGCGGCCAGCCAGCTGCTGATGCCGCCGAAGGCCGCAGTGATGCTACCCACGCCGGGCAGGGGCAATACCACCGCCACGGTCAGATTGCCTTCATCCAGCACCACGGCACAGCCGCCTCCAGGGCGCCGGTAGAGAGGGATGGCGTCGGCGGCGATGGCCTGGCGGTTCAGTTCGAGCTCCTGCTTGCCGCCGCGCCCGATTACCACGGCCGGGCCGCCGGTCCATGGTCGCACCCGTACCCGGGGAGCCTGTGCCTCGCGCACGGCCTCCAGCAGGTCGTCGTCCAGATCGTAGGGAGTCGTGGGCAGATCCGCGGGATCGGCCGGATTCATCGCACCATTCATCGCACCTTGCGGGGCGGGTTGATGTGCACCGCTTCGCCCGCCGCCACCTCGGCGGCTTCCATGATGGCCTCGGAAAGCGTGGGGTGGGGGTGGATCGTAACCATCAGGTCATGGAGGGTGGCGCCCATCTCCACGGCCAGGGTGCCTTCAGCGATGAGTTCACTGGCCATGGGACCCACGATGCCCACGCCCAGGACCAGGCCGGTGTCCGGTTCGGCGATGATCTTCACCAGGCCGTCGGTGCGGCCCAGGGTGCGGGCGCGGCCCAGGGCGGCCAGGGGGAAGCGGCCGATGTTGACCTTGATGCCCTGTTCCTCGGCCTCGCGCTCGGTCAGGCCGGTCCAGGCGATCTCCGGGTCGGTGAAGACCACGGCGGGGATGGCCCGGTTGTCGAATACCGCGTCGCTGGCGGCGATGACCTCGGCGGCGACCTTGCCTTCGCGACTGGCCTTGTGGGCCAGCATGGGCCCGGTGGCGGCGTCGCCGATGGCGAAGATGGTGGGCTCGTCGGTGCGGCATTCCTCGTCGGTCAGGATGTGGCCGCGCTCGTCGGTCTTGACCCTGATTGTATCAAGGCCCAGGTCGTCGGTGTTGGGCCGCCGACCGATGGCCACCAGCACCTGGTCGTAATGCTTCTTCGTGACAGCCGATTTGGCGGCGCCCTGGATCTCCACGTCGAAGCCGCCGCCGGAGAATTCGGATATGGATACGACCCGCGAGTCCACCATGACCTCGGTCAGCCGCTGCTGGACCTGTTTGACCATGACATCCACCAGGTCGGCGTCGGCGCCCATGAGCAGGCGGGGGAAGAACTCCACCACCGAGACCTGGCTGCCCAGTCCCTGATAGACCAGCCCCATCTCCAGGCCGATGTAGCCGCCGCCCACTACCAGCAGGCTTTCGGGAATGCGCTCGAGCTTCAGGGCGTCGGCGCTGGACCAGACACTGTCAACGATGCCCTCGGGCAGCCGGTTCAGGGCGCTGCCCGTGGCGATGATGGCCTGCTCGAAGTCGACACCGCTCACCTCGCCACCCTCCAGGTCCAGGCTGGTGGCCGACGTGAAGCGGGCGTGGCCCTGCAATACGGTCACCTCGCGTCGCTTGAGCAGACTCTTGATGCCGTCGCTCAGGCCCTGTACCACACCGTCGGTCCAGTCGCGCAACCGGCGCGGATCGATTTCCATGCCCGTGAACTTGAGGCCGAATTCCTCGGCGCCCAGGGCGGCTTCCTTGACTTCCACCGCGTGGATCAGGGCTTTCGAGGGGATGCAGCCTTCCAGCAGGCAGGTGCCGCCGGGGCGATCGCGTTTCTCGATGAGCAGGACGTCCTTGCCCAGGTCGGCCAACCTGAGAGCGGCCACGTATCCGCCGGGACCGCTGCCGATGACCACTACCTGGGTTTCCTCGCGCAGGCTTCCCATCACCATGGCTTCATCCCTCCGGTCAGGTTTCGAGCAGCAGCAGGTTCGGGTCCGAAAGCTGCCGCACCAGTTCGGCCACGAAGCGGGCGGCGTCAGCGCCGTCGGCAATGCGGTGGTCGAAGGCCAGGGTCAACGGCAGCATCTTGCGTATCACGATTTCCCCGTCCCGCACCACGGGCTTCTCCTGCACCTTGCCCATGGCCAGGATGGCCACCTCCGGGTAGTTGATGGTGGGCATGAGCGCCGTGCCGCCCAGGGGGCCGATGTTGGTGATGGTGAAGGTGCCGCCCCGCATGAACTCGGCGCCCAGCTTGCCGTCCCGGGCCCGGGTGGCCAGATCATACACGTCGTCGGCGATCTGCACGATGCTCTTGCGGTCCGTCTCGTTGACCACCGGTACCACCAGCCCGCGCCCGGTGTCCGCCGCGAAGCCGATGTTGTAGTACTTCTTGTAGATGATCTCTTCGCGGAACGGGTCCAGGCTGGCGTTGAACGCCGGCGTCTCGCGCAACCCCGCCGTGACTGCCTTCATCACGAACGAAAGCAGGGTGAGGTTGCCGCCGGTGCCGCCGCCGCGCCGTTCCTTCTCCTGGCGACGGAAGGCGTCCAGGTCGGTGACATCCGCCTCGTCCATGTGGGCCACGTGGGGCGCCAGGGTCATGGACGTGACCATCTTGCGGGCCACCTTGCGCCGGATGGAGCGCAGCTTCTCCACCTCCACCGGCCCGTCGGAGCTGAAGTCCGGCAGGGGCTCCAGTTCGAGGAAGGGGATGGTGGCCGAAGCATGGGCCGCGAATTCGGCAAACGCCGTTTCGTCCTGTACCTGTTTGGCCGGCACGTGCTCGTCGGCACCGGGGGCGGCGGTCGCACCCTGCTCGGCGAAACGATGCACGTCCTCGGGGATGACCCGGCCGCCGGGACCGCTGGGTGTGACCAGATTGATGTCGAGCTTGAGTTTGCGCGCCAGGCGGCGGGTGGCCGGCGCCGCGGGTACCGGGCGCCGCACTCCGGGCATGGCCGCCGGGGCCACCGTTTCCGGCACTTCCACCGGGCCGGGCTTGTCAGGCTCGGCAAAGGTCGTGGCTGCCACCGCTTCTTCCACGGCGGCCGCTTCGCCACTGCCGTCGTCGATAACCACCACCACATCACCCACGTTGACAATGTCGCCCACTGCGCCCTTGAGGGCCTTGATGGTGCCGCCCTTGGGCGAGGGGATGGTGACCGCGGCCTTGTCCGTTTCCACGTCCACCAGGGGCGCGTCCTCGTCGACGCTGCCACCGTCGGTCACGTGCCACTTCAGGATCTCGCCCTCGGCGATACCCTCGCCCAGGTCCGGCAGCTTGAATTCGAACACGTCAGCCTCTTCTGTGGTCAGGGTCCGAAAGGTGGTCCCGGTCAGAAATCAAGTGTCTCGCCGATGCCGTGCACAACCCGCGCCGCGTTGGGGATGTAGCTCTTCTCCCGCCCGAAATAGGGCGTCACCACATCATACCCCGTCAAGCGCTTGACCGGGGCTTCGAGATACATCAGCACGTGGTCGTTGATCTGGGCGATGATCTCGCTCGACACGCTGAAACTGCGCGGCGCCTCCTGCACCACCACGCAGCGGCCCGTCTTCTGCACCGACTTGACGATGGTCACGGCGTCCAGGGGCGCGATGGTCAACAGGTCGATGATCTCGATGCTCGTGCCCCGGTTCTGCTCCACCTCGGCGGCGGCTTTCAGGGTCGGACGCATCATGGCGCCCCAGCTGACCAGGGTCAGGTCCGTGCCTTCCTGGACCACCTGGGCCTGGCCGATGGGCAGCACTTCCTCCTGGTCGGGCACCTCTTCGCGGAAGGCCCGGTAGGAGTGCTTGGGTTCCATGAACACCACCGGGTCGGGGTCGCGGATGGCCGCCACCAGCAGGGCGCGGGCGTTGCGCGGACTGCTGGGCGTAATGACCTTGGCCCCCGGCAGGTGGGCGTAGGTGGCCTCGCGGCTCTCGCTGTGATGCTCGAGGGCCCGCACGCCGCCGCCGTAGGGCATGCGGATCACCAGGGGCAGTGTTACCTGGCCGTGGGTACGCGAGCGCATGCGGGTCGCATGGGCTTCGAACTGACCCATCATGAGATAGCTGAAGCCGGAAAACTGCATCTCGCACACGGGTCTGAGGCCCGCCATGGCCATGCCGATGCTGCTGCCCAGGATGCCCGATTCGGCCAGGGGTGTGTCCACCACGCGCAAGCCGCCGAACTGCTCGTGCAGGCCGTCGG
>QNDV01000061.1 GCA_003646045.1 bacterium | reverse complement strand
CCATCACGTCGGCGGTGGCGTGGCGAATGGGCGCCAACCCCTTCGCCGCCACGCCGCACTGGTGGCGGTTGCTGTTGCGCAGCGTGGCCGGGCTGCTGGGCGTGTTTTTCTACTTCGTGGCCCTGGATCACCTGCATCTGGCCGACGCCTCGCTGTTGAACAAGACATCCCCCTTCTTCGTGACCCTGTTCGCGGTGATGCTGCTGGGCGAGCGCCTGGCCCGGGGTATGGTGCCGGCCCTGGCGGCGGCCCTGGTCGGAGCCGTCCTGGTCATCAAACCCACTTTCGACGTGTCGTCCCTGCCCGCCCTGGCCGGCTTCGCCTCGGGCATATGCGCCGGCCTGGCCTATACCATGGTGCGTTCGCTGAAGGGCCGCGAGAGCCCCAACCGCATCATCCTGACCTTTTCGCTGTTCTCGACCCTGGCCACGCTCCCGGTGCTGATCGCTGTCCGTCCCGATCCCTCGCCCGGCCAGTGGGCGGCGCTACTGGGCACCGGCGTGTTCGCGGCGGGCGGGCAGTACGGCCTGACCTTCGCCTACCATCACGCCCGGGCGGCGCGGGTGTCGGTCTTCACCTACCTGCACGTGCTGTTCGCCCTGGTGGTGGGATTCGTACTGTGGGGTGAGCGGCCGGACGTGTTGAGCCTGATCGGCGGGGTGTTGATCATCGGGGCGGCGGTGCAGGCGCATCGGGCAAAACAGGATTGATCCGGCTTCATGACGTGACACCAGACACGGGGAGCGAGCCTTCAGGCCCGCTCCCCATTGACATTCGTCCTGTCGGATCCAACCCGCCTACTTCAGCGTCGACCCCTCCACCTTCATCAGCTTCACGGACTCCTTGGTATTGAGCAGCAGGATCTCCGGATGATCGGCGTTGGGATCAGCGCCCTCCTCGATGAGCTGCCGGACCTGCGCCGCGGTCAGTGACGGATCCAGGGTGAACAGCTTGGCCGCCGCGTTGCACACGTTGGGCGACGCCATCGAGGTACCGGACATCTTCATGGTGCGACCGCCCGGCACATAGCTCGGTACCTGGAAGCCGTTGGCGTAGACCTTGACGTTGCGCCCGCCGCTGGTGAAACCGGTGGGATCGCCCGCCTGGTCCACCGCGCCGATGACCATGAGATTGGGCAAGTCGAAGCTCGAGGGAACGACCACGTCGAATTCCACGTCGTTGTCGTCGTTGCCGGCGGCGGTGACGAACAGGATGTCCGGGGCCTGCTCCATGGAGCGCCTCAGGCCGTCGGCCAGGATATCGACCATCTCACGGGCCAGGCGGGCACGTTCCTCGGCGTCGGCGCCTACGCCGTTGGCCTCCAGGCCGCCTTCGATCTCCTTGAAGGTCCAGCCCCAGCTCATGTTGGTACAGCGCACGCCGGCCGCCTGGAAGTACTCGGTGGTGGCGACGTAACCGTCAGCCATGCGCTGGGCGGTCTCGTGGGTCATGGCCTGGGGCGTGGTGTGGTAGTCGAAGGTGATGCGCGCGTTGAGCAGCAGGGCGTAGGGGTTACCGCGGGACGCGATACCCGCCACGTGGGTGCCGTGCATGTACAGGCCGCCGAAGCCCAGGGTGGTCAGCATGGGGCCCACTTCCTCGGGGGGCATGGTGCTCAGCTTCTTGCGCACGGCCGTGGCGTCCTCGCTGTCCACCGCCGAAGTCAGGTCCTGGAAGCCCTGCATGTACTGGAACACGTTGTCCAGCTGGCCCTCCTGGTCGCCCATGGGATGCAGCATGTGGGTATTGGCCACGCCGTCCAGGTCGAAGGCTATGCCGTGGATGTCGTCCACGAAGCCATTGCCGTCGGTGTCGGTACCGTCGGCCACTTCCAGGCCGTTGGTCCACATGGCCTCGCCGTACACATCCACATCCACGCCCGAATCCCAGATGGCGACCACCACCGGATCGAGGCCTTCCTCGCCGGTGAAGGTGACTTCACGCTGTTGCCAGATGTCTAACTTCTCGACGTCGTTGGCCGCGATGAGTTCGCCGTAGACCTTGGCTACCGTCGGGTTGAGTACCAGAATGTTGTCGATGGCGTAGCGGATCCCCAGGACGCCGCCGGCCAGATCGGAACTCAGGGCTCCCATCTGCGCCGCAGCGGGATCCATGCGGGCCTGCACCACGCCCCGCAGCAGGCTTTCGCTGGTGAACTCGGCGCGACCCTTGGCGCTCTTGATGTTGTCCTGGACCTTGTCCCAGGGCAAGTCGGCGGTGCGCGTCCGCAACTCGGTCTCGAAGGCGGCCAGTACCGCCTCCTCGTCGGCATCGCTGCCGGCGGTCTTGCGGGCCGCCACCAGGGAGCGTGTTGTCATGCCCTGCATGAGGCGCGCTGCTTCCTTGTCCTCCAGTTCCCGTGCCTTGTCCAGCCAGGTCAGGGCCTCGTCATAGTTGCCGTCCGTCATCCGGAGCATGGCCAGGGTCTGGTACTTGCCCTGCAGGGTGGCGTCGTCGGTAATCTCATACGTGGCCAGATCGTTCTAGATATCCGCCGTGTAGGCGGTCTTGAGGGCTTCCATGCCGGCGGGATCGTCGAGCAGTTCGCTGACGGTACCGGTCAGGGGATAGCTGTGTGAGGGCAGCTCATCCAGGGAGTCGATCTTGATCTTTTCCACCGGTGGCGGCGGCGGGGGAGCATCCTGTGGCGCGGGGCCACCCTGGCCACCGCAGCCGGCCAGGATCACGAGGGAAAGGACCGCCGACAGGATAATTGCCGACATTGTCTTGGTCATGGCATCACGCAGGCACCGCATGGGATCGTCTCCTCCTGAAAGTTCACGTAAGCGTCAGATGATGGAAAGATATCATGTACCCGGCAAAATTCACGTTCAATCCACGTAATACAGGTAAACCGTAACTATTCCAGACCGATACGAATAGCGATGGATCCGATCACCGGTCCGCGTCCTGTGCGGTCCCCACGGAGGAAGATCATGTCCAGGCATCATTTACTGAATCTCACTACGGTCGGAATCGCTGCGCTCCTGATCGGCGCCGTGCTCGTGGCGGTGACCGGCGGTCCGGGCGCCAGCAACGCGGACCGCGTCGCCCTGACCATCGACCAGCAGGAGCTCATCCAGGAGATCACCCTGGGTACCTCCCGCATGGCCGCGGCCACGGATCTGGAGTCGGTGACCGCGGCGCGCTCGGATCTCGGTCTGAGTATCTACCGCTTCGACCAGAATCTCTCCGCCCTGCTCGACGGAGGCACCGGTACCGACCTGACCGGCAATACCGTCGCCCTGGACGCCGCCACGGGTGAGACGAGACGCTCCCTGACCGCCGCCGCCGACATCTGGCTGCGCACCGGTTTGCCCCTGTCGGATCTGGCTGCAGGTTCCTTCTCGTCCTTCAGTGCCGCCGGCCGGGCAGCCATTGCCGGGTTCGAAGGCAACAGCATCGATCTGACCCAACACCTGGTGGCGGCGGCCAACGCCCTGAACACCGCCAGCGAGCGCCGGGTCGACACGCGGGGCTGGGCAGCCGGTATCGCCGTGGCGCTGGGTCTGGTACTGGCCGGGATCATCTACCTGAGACGCCGACCGTCTCCGGCACCCGTTGCAACGGAACATACTGATCTGGCACCTGCCGCGGTTCCCGTGGCCACGGCGACCCCCGTGGCCGTACCAGCCGCCAATCCCCTGTTGGCGCCACCCACACCGCGACCCTACACCTCGCCCGTGGACCTGGAAAACCTCTCCAATACCGTCGACCAGCTCAGTGTCGACATGCAGACCATCGGCGATTCCAGCGACAAGATGCAGCTGGCCATCGACTCGGTGGGTCATGCCCTGCAGGGCATGCTCTACAGCCTGAACGAGATGGCCCGGGACACCGCCGACGGCAAACGCGTGGTCAAGGGTGCCCACAGCGCCGCGGTTTATACGGCCGAAGTGGCCGAGGCCCTGGTGGAATCGGTGAAGGAAATGAGCCGGGTGGTGGGGAACGTCACCGAGTTGGCTCGTCGCACACATCAGACCTCGACCAGGCTGGACACCGAAGCTGCCGTCGGTGATCGCACCGGACGCGGTTTCAACCTCGCCGTGGCCTCGGAAGTACGGGGGCTGGCCGACAAGACCTCCAATTCCACCGCGGCCATCGAGGCAACGGTCAGCGAGATGCTGGCCTGCACCCGCGAATACGAGGAAGCCATCGCCGAGATCATCCAGCATGTGTCCTCCATCAACAGGGTCAGCCGGAACCTGGGCGAAGTCATGCTGGATCCTCCGCCCCCCCAGATGGTGCCTGCGCCGACACCGCCGGTCCCCGAGCCGGTGGGGTATCCCGTCGACGTCGTGACGCCGACGGTGCCTGAAACCGCGGTTGAGACCGTGGCTTCGGCGGCCTCGCCCGATGATTTCGCCGCCGAAACCGCCGCCGCCATCGAGGAAGCCACCGAGGCTCTCGGGGAAGTGACCCCCGAGCCCGCCGCCGAACCGGAGGCCGAGGTCGAAGCCGCCGCGTCCGAACCCGAACCGCAACCGGAGACCTTCTCCCTCGATGACCCCGCTGATGCCGGCCCGCCGGATGAGGAAGAGAAGCAGGCGCCCTTCGTCATGAGCCGGGCCCAGGATGAAGAGGACGGCGAACCCGAGGCAGACCAGGCTGCAGAGCCCGAAGTCGCAGTCGCCGAGCCGGAGGCGGAACCCGAAGTGGTACCCGAGCCCGTACCGGAACCTGAACCCACACCGGCACCCGAGCCCGAAGCGGCACCCGAGCCCGAAGCGGTGGCGGAGCCCCCCGCCGACGAAGGGCCCGAACCCGCACCGGAAGCCACTGCTGACGACGGTGACGGCGACGAGCCGGCGGTCTCGGACGGTGAAAGCCCCAACATCTTCATGCTGAATGATCCCGACACCCTGCTGCCAAGCCGCAATACCGGCGCCGAGGCGGCACCGGAGCCGGAGACTGTGCCCGCGGGCGACGACTGATCCCTGCCTCACGCCGCACCCTGTACCGGGCCGGTTCACACCGGCCCGGTTTCGTGTATCATCACCCTGAAACCTGGTCACATGCCACACCGTCCCGGGAGCAGCCATGGACGCAGCCGCGTTTCGTCGCCACGGCCACGACCTCATCGACTGGATCGCCGAGTACCTCGAGACCAACGAGGAGTTGCCGGTCATGTCCCGCTGCGAGCCGGGCGAGGTCGCCGCCACCCTGCCGGACCAGGCCCCCGACCAGGGCCAGGACATGGCCACTATCCTGGCGGATTTCCGCCGCGACATACTGCCCGGCGTGACCCACTGGAATCACCCGCGCTTCTTCGCCTACTTCCCGGCCAACAACAGCTACGCCTCCATCCTGGGCGAATTGTTGTCCGCCGGACTGGGCGTCAACGCCATGCTGTGGCAGACCAGCCCCGCCGCCACCGAGCTGGAACAGAAAGTCATGGTCTGGCTGGCGCACATGCTGGACCTGCCGGCCGGCTTCCACGGCTGCATCCAGGACACGGCTTCCACCGCCACCCTGACGGCACTGGTCTGCGCCCGTGAACGAAGTACCGGATTGGCCGGCAACGCCCACGGCCCCGCGGCCACCCGGGGGCTGCGCATATATGCCTCCCGCGAGGCCCATTCGTCGGTGATCAAGGGGGCCCGCGTGGCCGGCTTCGGTGATGACAACGTGGTACTGGTGGATATAGATGGTGAACGCGCCATGGACCCGGAGGATCTGGCGCGACACCTGGCCGCCGACCGCCAGGCCGGCCTGACGCCCTGCTGCGTGGTGGCCACCGTGGGCACTACCGGTTCCACCGCCATTGATCCCCTGGCGGCCATCGGACCGCTGGCCGGTGAGGCGGGCGCCTGGCTCCACGTGGACGCCGCCCTGGCCGGCACCGCGGCCATCCTGCCCCGCAAGCGCTGGATCCTGGACGGCGTCGAGCACGCCGACAGCCTGGTCTTCAACCCCCACAAATGGTTGTTCACCAACTTCGACTGCTCTGCCTGGTACGTGAAGGATCCCGCCCACCTGGAGCGCACCCTGGCCATCGACCCCGAGTACCTCAAGACCGACCGCGACCCCCACGTGCGCAATTTCCGCGACTGGGGCGTGCCCCTCGGTCGCCGTTTCCGCGCGCTCAAGCTGTGGTTCGTACTAAGGAACTTCGGTGCAGACCGCCTGCGCACCATGGTGTCGGACCACATCGATCTGGCGGTGGCGTTTGCCGGATGGGTACAGGACACCGACGGCTGGGATCTGCTGGCGCCGGTACCGCTCAACACGGTGTGCTTCCGCTATCGGCCCGCCGGCGCCGACGAAGCCACCTGCAACCGGCTGAATAAGGAACTCCTGGAACGGATCAACGCCGAGGGTACCATCTACCTGACGCTCACCGCGCTGGACGGCGTCACCACCCTGCGCCTGGCCGTGGGACAGACCAATACCCGGCGCCGACACGTCGAACAGGCCTGGGAGGTGCTGCAACAGGAGGCGGCGGCGTTGGCCTGAGGCAGGTTACTGTTCCAGGATCCTGAGCTGCATCCGCAAGCCGGGATTGTCCGGGTCCAGCTCTACCGCCCGCTGCAACGCGACCTGCCCCGTATGCCGATCCCCCTGGTCGATGAAGCAGAACGCGGCCAGGGCCCACACCTGGCTATCGTCGGGCAGGCCCTCGGTTCCGGCCTCGAGTTCGGCCACCAGCCGCCCCGCCAGGCGCTGGTCCTGCAGTGCGCGATCAGCCTCGAGCAATTGGCAGATTTCCTCGGCCGGCAGGGTAAGAGGATCGACACCTTCCTGGCCGCGGGTCAGCAGCTCCCGCCCCTGGCGCGGGTTGCCGTGGCGCACCAGGAACAGGCCCAGGGCCTGTCGACTCTCGTCGCTGTGGGTTTCGTTCCAGTCGGCGGTCAGGATCTCGAGGGTGCGGTCCGGATCGTCATCGTAACGGCCCGCCCCGCTGCGGATGACCACGACCTCGGTGCCCGCTATGATCTCGGGCATGGCCTCGCCCCGCTCGCGCAGCCACTTCTTGGCGCCGCGCAATTCGTGGCGGGCGGAATCCATGTCCTGCAACTCGTGGTAGACCAGCGAACCCACCACCTGGGCATAGCCCGGCAGATAACCCGTGCGCTTGCAGATCTCCAGGTGTTCGAGAGCCACGGTGGCCAGATCCATCTTCACCCCGGGATCGGACACGTCGTGCATGACGGTGGCGTAACGGCTGGCAAAGGCGAGCCGATCACCGACGAGATAGAACTGGTCGTAGGAGCAGTATTCCAGCGACCCGCCCTTGAGGCCGGTCAACTTGCTGTCATCCCAACCGTAGCGTGTGTCCAAGAAAAAGGGCCGGTAGGGGATCCAGAAGTTGGCCACGCGCCAGGCGCCCTTGGCATAGTCCTCGCGTCCGGTGCGGCGGTAGATGCCGGCCGCGTCATTCCAGAAATGATGGGCGTAGGGCGGGTAGCGATCGTTTAAGCCGTACTTGCGGAAGGCCCCGCGGGCGGTGTCGCTGTCACCCAGCTGCAACCAGAGCAGGGCCGTAATCCAGGCCTTGACGAAATCCGACGGCGCGTCCCTCAGGCCGTAGGCGTGGCGACGACCCACGGTGATATGCCCGAGCTTCTGCGCGCGTGCGAGAGCCTCCCCTTCGTCGCCGGTCTGGGCGGCGATCAATCCCCGCAGGATGTTGGTTTCCTCGTCCTCGCCCCCCAGTTCCTCAGCCAGTTCCAACTGGTAGGTGGCCCGCCCGAAGTCGCCCAGGTTACGTCGCAACCAGGCCCTTTCGAGAGCCAAACGACGGCGCACCCCGACCAGCGACCCCTCCCCCAGCATGTCGAGAGCCCGCTCGGTCTCGGCATAGGCCGCCGCGGCGCGACGCGTGTCACCGACACAGGCCGACAGGTAGCCCAGCAGATTCCAGGCGTAGGCGTTGGTGGGATCTACCCCCACCGCGGCGTGCAACCGACCCAGGCATTCGCCCACCACTACGATGTCCTTACGGCGGCCCCAGTGTGTGGATTTGTGTTGCAGGCGATCACGGAAGGCGATCAGGTAACCCAGCAGATTATCCGCTTCGGCATGGCGGGCATTCTGCTCGCCCAGACTGAGGTGGGCCCACTGGGCCAGGGTGATCCGTGACCAGTGGGTCTCCCGCTCGTAGGTCTTGCGGTAGATTTCCTGCTGGTCCCCGTCGAAGACTACGTAGATTTCCCAACTCTGACCCAGTATCCAGTGACCACGCTCGTGATCGACATCGGCCCAGTCGTCGACCGTCCCGAGTCGCTGCCACTGGGGCGGTACGCCGACGCCGTGGGCGCTGCCTGTGATGAGAAGGATGGAAATCAGGGTTGAGAAAATCGCCCGCTGCATGCCCATTGCCGCGTTCCCCCTTATTGCGGTGATCAGGAAGTCTGGTTGAGCATAGATAGTGCTGGTGGATCAGGCAAGGGCGGGCCTGTCAGGACGAGCCTATCAGGTATGTGGACTTGCTAACGGGACGGAACTCTTAATCACCGAAACCGCGCCTTCAAACCTCCAAGGGATGAATGCTTTGCGGGTTGAGTTGTGCGTCCGAGATTGTGTCTGGGTGGCCCCCGGGGGCCATAGAACGTCGTTTATCGCAAGAAACAACGCATTACGCTGATTCCGCGTGGCCCCCGGGGCCACGATCTCCTCGCGGACCACCCGGACACATTCTCGGAGGCACACCCCACAGGTTGAACCGTCGCTGTCACCTGAACAATGCTTTCAAACCGCCAAGAGACGAGCGGTTTGCCGGCAGAGGGGTCTCGGCGATGGGAAGGTAGTCTATGTACGCCCGTGTCACGGGATCGTCCTCGTAGTCCCACACCCAGGCCGCCACTGAATCGGGATCCGTCGTACCCCAATAGTTGTCCCGCAGGTCGTTGGTCATGATCTCGTAGAAGTACTGGCCGATATGGGCTGCGTATTGTCCGGCCCTCAGGATCTCGTTGCCATTGAGGGTTACTTCGCTCTGGGAAGAGATATGGATAGTTGCCAGATCGGTACCGCCAGTGAACCTGTTGCCGCTGCCGGTGACCACGCTCCAGCCGTTGATATAGATCGCAGCGTAGTTGCCGTGGAGTTGGTTGCCGGCTAAATGCACTTGGGAGGCGTCATGGACCCAGATGGCCTGGTTCATCTCCGACGTCGTTGTGCAATTCGTTACTGTACCGGTCGAACCGGAGAAGAAGACACCATTGCGTAGAATCAGACTGCAGCCGTCGATAGAGACACTGGAGGTTCCGTTGATGGAAATGGCGGCCTCGCTAATGAACAGACCGCCAAAGTCGCATCCGGACACCGTTACCGGGCCGCAAGGTGAGTGCGTGACAATACCCCTGTGAACCGGCAGTTCCGAATAAAACTCCGAATCCCGGACCTCAATACCGTCCTCACAGAACACATACATACCATTCCGATATCCCGTGAACCGACAATCCTCGACCT
>QNDV01000060.1 GCA_003646045.1 bacterium | reverse complement strand
GATGGTCGACCGAACCCAGTTCCCCGACGATCGGGGAATCCTGTGGGCGCGCCGCGGTCGCTGTTAACCAGGGACGGCAGCGGGCACGAAAATCAAGACTCAGACCGGGATTTGGGCGGTCTTGAGAGAGTCTGTGTTAACCGCTGCGAACCGAGACTTTCTGCGTCTGGGCGCACGGTCTTCGCTAACCTCTTTGTGCCAACGACTTATAAAGCCAGTCGGCTGGGTCAGGCAAATCCAAACACGGTTTACCTACCTAAAGAACTTGGCTCCCCACGTGGGACCAGAAAGGGAACTCGGGGTCTCAGAACACGCCATGCTCGGAGAGAATCCGTCCGCCGATGATCAGCAGAACCACTCCGCCGAATAACGTCGCGTAGCGTGCAATGCCCAGTCGGAGCCCAACATATCCGCCGAGGTGAATCCCACCGGCTGTGAACAGCCCTGCAACGATCCCGATCACCAAAGCGGGAAACCAAACCGAGATTCCCAGCATCGCCAGGCTCAAACCAACCGCAAGCGCATCGACGCTCGTCGCTACGGAGAGCATAACGAGCGACCAACCCCTTGTCGGTTCGGTATCCTTGACCTGCTCTTCATCATCGCGGATAGCCCCCACGATCATTCGGCCACCAATGATCACAAGCAGGCCGAAGGCTACCCAGTGGTCGAACGATGCGATAAGCTCCTGTACCGTTAGTCCGGCCCCATAGCCGATGATGGGCATCAACGCCTGGAACAATCCGAAATGCCAGGACAGCCTGAAGGTTTGCCGTCTAGATGCCCGACGCAGGGTCACGCCCGCGGCAATCGAGACCGCAAACGCGTCCATAGCCAGGGCGATCGCGACGGCGGTGATTTCGATTAGGGACACGTTCGTGCACTACTCCGCTTGCCGGGATAAAGCAGGTCGAGTTGCTCAATGGCTGATAACCATAATATCTCGGTCCGCATTGTAAACCCATTCGCCGGGTGGATTAATTGGCAGGCACAATCAGCGTTCCAGATTGCGGGTTTTGAGATGACTGAGGAAAAGGAAGATCCATCCCAGCGCCAGGTAGATCATTATGTCAATTGGGCTTGATTGCCCCAACTCGGACATCGACGCCAGGTAGGGCTGTCCGAACCGCCCACAGATGAACCATGCTGCGGTAATAAAGAAGACATAGGCTACGAGTTGAAAATCGGCGCCAATGCCGGCTGCCCCGGACAATGATGCCCGCCGTTTTCCCCAGAGCCAGAGGATGGCAACGAAGCTGGCGAGGATCAGCCCGCCTCCAATACCGAAGAGAGGTGGTACATGTCCGATTCCCTTGGCAAAGTAGGACAGCGCCGAGACCAGGAACAGAGCGACGCCCATGAGCCCTGCGCGTGATCCATTCTGCGACCCATGAAGCAGTATGCCGACGGCGGCCAGAATCGCGCCGATGGGCACCGAGAAGGCCCAAATCCAGAATGGAGGTTTGTCCAGTGACCATATCGTATCCTGGAGTTCTCCCAGGGACAGGGTCCTGAACTGAGGTGAATTGACCCAGCTGCCGACCCAGCCCATCAACAACATGTGTCAAGCAAACGATAGCAAGAACAATGAACTTGCCCCGGTTCCAGCGAAACCTAACATACTGCAAAAGAGCCCAACACCACAGCAGCATTCCTGCCGGCCCGCCCCTACTCCTTAGCAATCAACCTCTTCAATTCCACCCGATCCGCCCTCAACAACCCCTTAATCGTCCCCCCATCCACCCGCGCCACGATAATCTGCCCAATCTCCGTCTGTATCTCCTCATAAACCCCCAACGCCTTCATCCCCTCAGCCTGCCGCTGGTTATCCTCCGTCGGCGTCACATAATGCACCGACACCGCCTTGGCGTGGCGGTACGGCCGGTGGCCGCACGCTGCCGGGAAAACTCGATGCGGAGTATCCGGACCACGCCAGCGAGACCCGGCTCAACCAGCTGGGATATCTCCAACTCGCGGCGGATCAGATCGAGCGGCTGGGGGGACGCTGACCGGCGGCGGGAGCGGCATGCCCGGCGGAACCGGATAGGTCTGAGGCAGTGGGTGTTTCTGTTTCGCGTGGTGCCGCGAATGACTCTTCTAGCCTCTGCTGGGTGTGGTACTCTCTTACCGTGTCCGGAATCCGGCAGCATGTACGCCAGCTTCCACGCGCGCCCGGACCCGGTACGGACACCCCCAGCAGGCCAACGGAGGCATCATTTGCCCACAAGCGCATCCCCACCAACCCACCGCCGCACCTTCTTCGGGGATATCCGCGACTTCCTGCTGCACCGCCCCGCCATACGTACTCTCGTGAACCAGTCGACACCCGAACGGCGGGAGTATTTCTCCCAGAGCATCCTGCAGCGCCTGGGCATCGACGTGACCACCTACTCGGTCCTCAACATCCACCGCATCGGCATCGACGTGCCCCGCCGGTTCGTCTTCTCGCAGCTGCTCAGTTGGGGCGGGGAGTCGCTCTACTGGCCCAACTGCATCGCCCGGGCCCAGCGTGTGGACAAGGGTCTCGAGAACATCGAGATCTATCTCTTCGGCTGGCGCCGCTTCCTGTTCTTCAAGGCCATGCCGCTGTTTCGCATGAAGGCCGCCGAGATCCGCGGGCAACCCCTGGAGGGCGAAATGGACAATGCCCGCTTTCTGCTCTTCACCTGCGAAGGCGGCTACCCCATCGGCCACTTCACCATGTACCTGCGCTCCTCCATCGCCCCCCTCGGGGAGGTGGAGCCGAGCCAGCTCTTCCTCGCGGTGGGTTTCAATGTTTACGGCCACCGGCGACTCAGCCGCCGCCGTTGGGCCCTGCCCATCAGCAAGGCCTGGGAGATTGTCCACAACCGGGTCAGCTCCAATGTGCTAAATCTTCTCAAGGTGATGTGTGAAAAGGAGTTTCGGCGTCTTGAGGGCAGGTCCTAGCGGGGCCTCGAACATTTGCGCGTGATCTAGTGAGTATACAAGTTCAGCACATTCTGATAGAGCCCGTTCATCAGCCCCATGACTTCACGGAGAAATTATCGATGGAATGACAAGGGCCTGGGCGCCCACGCGTGGACAGCGTGGACTTCTCAGGCAAACGCCTCCGACTGACCACCCAGGCCGGCACCACCGGGACATACGACCCCGTCGGCGGTACGCGCACCCCCTAATGCGGCTCGATGATCTCGTACGGACCGCGCGTCCGCAGCCGGATCACTACCGGTTCAGATCCCCTGTTGCGCCAGTACCAGCCGACCCGCCCGGTGAACGGCGCCTCCAGCGATCCCACCGAAAGGCTGTCGGTCGCCGTGACGAAGGACGTGAATTCGTCGGGTTTGGCGTCGTGGACCTCGCCGTGAAAATCAAAGTAGAGGGCGCCGCCGTCGGTCCGCCAGTCGTACTCGAAGACCGCGCCCGTCTCGACGTTGAACTTGTGCTCCAGGGCGCCGTCCGCCGGGATGGTGATACTGATCTCGTCACGCCAGGCGCGGGCTTCATCGGCTTTCTGTTCCGGCGAGGAATCTTCCGTAGCGTAACCGTTCATCTGGAAAGCAAAGAGGCCGATGCCCGCCAGAACGAGGCCCACATTCACGGCGGTACTGAAGCGTCGGAAAGAAGACGACCGTCGCCAGGCGTTGAGCAGAACCAGCATCACCGACAGGGCGGCGATCTGGCCCAGTTCCACACCCAGGTTGAACGAGAGGATGCGCAGCAGCAGGCCGTCATCGCCGAGGGGCAGTTGCTGCAGCCGGCTCGACAGACCGAAGCCGTGGATCAGGCCGAAGACGAAGACCAGCACCACGAGGCTGGGGGAATCCACCTTGAAGACCTTCTGGAAGCCGCCCAGGTTATCGAACCCCTTGTAGGCCACTGTCAGGGCGATCACCGCGTCGATAAGAAAATAATTGGCGGAGATCTGCATGAACGTGGCGAAAATCAGCGTGATGCTGTGTCCGACGGTGAAGGCGGTGATGAACTTCGCGATATCGCGGAACTTCGTCAGGAAGAAGACGACGCCCAGCAGGAAGGCCAGGTGGTCGTAGCCGGTGATCATGTGGCTGGCGCCCAGTTCGACGTACTGCAGGTAACCGCCTTCGATCATGTCCTGGCGATCCGCGTCGGAAATGCCGTGGGCGAGGCTCGTACCGGCCCAAAGCAGAACGAGTAGGGCGATGGAGATCTTCTTCACGACAGGTGCCTTTCAATGGCTGCTTTCTCACTCGGATCGACGGTGGACCATAGTAATCGGGCCGGTGCTAACCTTCAACTAGGCCCTGGACGAAATGGAGGGGGCGTTTGCGTTGGGGCATCCGGTGGTGACCGGGCCTACTCCTTGGCGATGAGCCGTCCCAGCTCCTCGCGGTCCGGCTTCAGCAACTCCTTCACCCGCTCGCCGCTCACCCGCGCCACGATAATCTGCCCAATCTCCGTCTGTATCTCCTCATAAACCCCCAACGCCTTCATCCCCTCAGCCTGCCTCTGATTATCCTCCGTCGGCGTCACATAATGCACCGACACGGCTTTGTACCGATGAATCATGAACAGCGTCACCAGGGTCATGAGACGCCGCATCCGCAGTTCCTCGTCGTAGGTGTTCTGGTCGCGGATCGACAGCATGTTGCGCTCGCGGCGGTCCTGGATGGGTGCGAACACCACGTCGGCCACCTTGGCGCCGTCGCCGTCCATCACGTTCAACTCCAGCAGTTCCGAACCCACGATGTGGGGCTTGAGCACCACGCTCAGCTTGCGCTTCATGCCATAGTGATCCGTCCACAGGGCCAACCACTCCTCCAGCCGGCTGGGCGGCACCTCGATTTCCACCAGGTGCTGGAACTGCGTCGAACCCTTGCCCATGGCCTTGGTGGTGGCGGTGCGACCGGTGGCCGCCATGAGCCCGGCATCCGAGCGTGGGCCACCCACGCAGCTCTGGGGCGTCTTGTAGGGTGAGTCCAGCAGTCGCAGCTTGCGCTGCAACCGGGCCAGGGCCAGCATGCCGTCCTCCTGCAGCGCGGTGGCGAACTCCTCGCCCGCCAGACCGTCGATCTGATGACCGCCGTAGGTAATGAAGTTGAACACGTAGCCCAGCTTGCCCAGCTCGGTGGGGAATGTGCGCATCTCCTTGTCACTCATGCCGGTGGTATCCCAGTTGAACGACGGCGACAGGTTGTAGGCCAGCATCTGTTCGGGGTAGACGGCATGCATGGCCTCGGCGAACACCTTGGCATCGTGCAGGTCGGCGGTCTTGGTCTCCATCCAGATGATGTCGGCGAACGGCGCCACGGCCAGGCTCTTGGCGATGGCATATTCGATGCCGCCCTGGATCTGGTAATAGCCCTCGGGAGTGCGGCACAGCTCGCAGTCCCAGATGATGTTGAAGCCCAGGGACTGGGCCTTGCGCCGCGCCTCGGGAAACGAGGCGTTCTCCACGAACTCATGCCACTGATCCACGCGGATGGGCAACTCGACTCCCTCGTCGATGTGGAAGGACATGACGTCGGCCACCGCCTGGCCGTAGGTCTTGAGCCCGGCATCCATCTGCCACAGGTCCAGAAAACGCGTTGTGACCTGGTCCAGAGCAGTGCTCAGGGACCGCGGCTGCCGATCGGCCAGTCCCGCCACTGCCTGCTCGATTTCCGCCATGACCCCGGCACCGTCCAGCCAGGCGTCGGCACGGTCGTACTCGTCGTCGCTGATGCGGTACATGAGGTGGCCGTTGAGTTCCTCCACGCCCCGGGTGTGGAACTGCCGCAGGATGGCCAGATAGGAGATCTTGTAGCAGGGGATAGACGCGTTGGTGGCACCGAGGATAAAGCGCTGGTCGCGTTCGTCGCCACGGCCGTCCAGGTAGGTGGCCGCCTCGGCGTCGGTGCGGGCCACGATGATGCCCCCGACCTGCATGATGTCCAGCTGTAGCCGCGCCGCGTTGAGGCGCTTGATCTGCTCGTCCACCGGCACCAGCACCTTGCCCGCCTGGTGGCCGCACTTCTTCACTCCCGGCTTCTGGTCCTCGATGTGATAGCCGGGCACCCCCACTTCCACGAAACGGCGAATCAGGTTACGCACGTGGGCATCGCCCCCGTGACCCGTATCCGCGTCGGCGATGATGAAGGGGCGGTAGTCCACCACGGGGGTGGACGCGCGCTCGGCCTCGGTCATGCGCGAGCGTCGGAAATGCTGGTTCTTGTCCGCGGCGAGCAGGGCCCGCACCAGGGGCGCCGCCTCGTCCGGCACCTGGCTCAACGGATAGCTGGCCAGGTCGGGACCGGGATCCTCGTACCCCGAACCCTTGGCCGACGTGGCCCAACCGCCCAGGTAGATCCCCTCGATGCCCTTGCGTTTGATGGCCACCGCCTGGCCGGGCGAATAGGGCCCGAAGGTGGTGATGGACTCGCCCCCGTCGAACATCTCGCGCAGGCGATCATGGAAAGCCGCCGCCGCATCCCGCGCCACGGTGTAGTCCGTCGGTATGGACCCCTGCTGCTCCGCCACCTGGGCCGTGGTGTAGAGCCGCGTAATGCCCTCGAAGCGTGGGCTGTCCAACCACTCCTGCAGGTCCTTGAACCGGTTGTCGTGCGATGCCATCGGTTTCTCCCTCCATTAGCCGCGGTCCCCCACCGGGCCATAATCCAGATTCTCGGTGATACGCGTGCCGTCGGCCTTGAACGCCTTCATATAGAGCTCGATGCGCTCTGCGGCGGTGGCCAAGTCATGATTGTCGAGATTGATATTGAGCAGGTCGATGTACCAGGGCGCCTTCACGTCATCGAGGACATAGCGCGCCACGATGGCCCGGGCGATGGGCAGGGTGGTTTCCTTGGAATCATCATGCACGTCCCGATCCCCCGCGGCGCGCAGCTTGGCGTATTCCTCGGTCAGCAGACGGGCAAAGACCCCGGGCGTGAACACATCACCCTGCTTCAGTCCGGTCTCGTCGTCGTCTGCGGTGAGCGCCGCCTGCTTGTGCATCCACTCCCACAGGATGCTCAGGCGGATCTCACCCGTGGCCATGTCCTCCATGAGATAGAGGATGTCGTCGTCGCCGAAGAAATCCGCCGGTTTCAGCGCCGCCGCCTGGAAGCCCTGACCGAAGGCGTTGCCGTACTGCAGGGCCACGCTCAGCAGATTGCGAGCTCCACGCACGGTGCGGGGCGCCGGTTCTAGCAGGGTCAGTCCCGCCGCGTCGGCTTCGGTATAGGTCAGGGCGGGAAACACGCGGCCCAACTGGTTGGCCTCGCGGACCTTCTCCCACACCGGCCGGATGATGTGGACCATCTTCCAGTGGGCGACCCACTTGCCGCTGGCACCTTCCTCCTGCTCGCGCACCGCCCCGGCCAGGGCCTTCTTCATGCTGGCGGCCACCCCCGCGGCCGAACCCACGGGAATGTTGGGCTCCATGCCTCCCTGCCACAGGGCGCAGTTGCCGTGCCGGTCCGGAGTGTTGACGCAGCGGCGCACCCGGTCCTCGTAGTTGCGCATGTAGCCGTAGGTCATGACGATGGATTCGATGTTGGGATTGACGAAGTCCCCGTCCCACCGCTGCGCATCGGCCACGCTGTTGATGTAGTCCCAGCGCCCCGTGTTGTAGCCCACGAAATGCAGGCCCAGGGCGGCGCGGATCTCCATGAGCTGGAATGTCGCCTCGAGCTGCTCCACCAGGACGTAGACCTTGATGGTGCCTTCGTCCAGGTGGAGGTGATCCTCCAGGGCGGTGAGCATGGTGTTCCAGAAGGCGGCTTCCTCGGCGGTCTGGATCTTGGGCAGATAGAGCACGACGGAACGCCCGGCCTCGCGCAGGGCCGCATGGTTGTTCACGACATACAGCACCAGGTCGACGATGGACGCGGACAAGGCACGATCACCGACGCGCACATGACGATCGTCCAGGTGCAGGCCGCGGGCCCGGAAGAGGCGCGTGGTAAAATCCAGCTGCTCCCGCCAGTCGGTGACGATGTCGCGCTGGAAGAAACCCTGTGACCAGGTGTTCATTTCGCCGGCCACCTGCTGCGCCACTTCCAGGAACAGCGGGTCGGCGTGGTTGGCCAGCTTCAGGCTGCGCTGGTTGTCCAGGGACATGGTGGATATCTGTCCCAGGGCATCCTCGCCGTCAAACATCCAGCCATCGGCTCCTGACAGCAGGGCGTAGGCCATGTTGCGCAGGCTGGAGGCAATGGTGGCGCCGGGCTTGGCGCCGGGGCCCGTACCCTGGATCCACTGGCGCTGCAGATCGGCGGGGATTTCCGGGCCGGTGAAATTACCCGCGCGGGCGTCGTGTACGCGGATGTCGGTGCCGGGGATGATGGTATCGGGATCCAGGAAACCTATGGGCTCGTTGGTTGCGGCACGTGCCTCGCGGCGGACGGTGCGCCGGATCATCAGTTTCTTCTGGTCGTCGTTGAAACGGGAAAGGGCCGCCAGGGCCGCCAGGGCCTCGGGTGTGTAGATGTCGGCGCAGGTCCGGGCAAGGTCGCCACGAATGCAAATGGCCCTCGCTGCCGCACCCTTGTCCTGTTGGCCTGGTGTCGTCATGGCGAGCGCCTCCCGGGTCGATATTCTGGATTTCAAATCGGGCGGGAATCAGTTTCCCGCTGGTCGAATATTATACCACCAAATTAGTCTGGTTTTCAATAACAGCTTTATATCGCCTCGAATCCGGGCCTTCCCTGGCAGCTCCCCGCCACCTTCCTATACTCGATTAAAGCCCCCTCTCCAGGCGACGTCCAAGCGGAGGGTATTCCATGATCCGACCGTCGGTTCGACCTGTGCATGTTCTCATGGTGCTCCTTGTGGCCGGTGCCGCCATCGCCGGCCTCCCCATCGACCAGGACGATCACCTGGAGGATGTGGGCCAGTACGTCCCGCCCTGGTTCGCCGAACTGCAGGATGTGGAGATGGTCGGTGACCTGGCCTATGTCTTCGGGGTGGGCGGCCTCGCCATCTTCGATATCAGCAATCCGGCGCTGCCGGTGGAGCTGGGCCGGTACGAACCGCCCGGGCATCCCTACAACCGTTTTTATCGCGGAGCGGTGAGCGGGACCCGCGCCTGTGGCGGCGCACGGGAGGACCTGCTGGCAATCCTCGATATCAGCAACCCGACCTTCCCCCAACTCATGTCCGTACATGGCACGACGGGGCAGTCCTACGAGGGCGCCACCATAGCCGGCGACTACATCTATGCCTGTCGCCACGATCAGGGTCTGGAGATTGTCGACATCACCAATCCCCTGGTACCGGTGACCGCCTCACAGATAACGGGTCTCGTCAATTCGTGGGATGTGGTGCTCTCGGGTCAGTACGCTTTCGTGGCCGACGGGGCGGGCGGGCTGGCCATCGTCGATATCACCGACCCCCAGCAGCCGGTGTGGGTGACGAGCGCAACTACCTCCGGAAATGCAGTGGATATCGAGGTCAGCGGCACGACGGCCGTGGTCTGCAGCGGCAGTGCGGGCATCGATATCTTCGACGTGGGCGATCCCACCAATCCGGTGCTGGTGGGCTCGGCCAACACCTCCGAGCTGG
>QNDV01000059.1 GCA_003646045.1 bacterium | reverse complement strand
CGGCGTGACGGAGGATCGGTCCGGCCCATGTCGAGCCGGAAATAGAACCAACCCGCCACCACCGCACAGCAGCCCGCGATCAGGTAGAAAAGGTCAAAGCGGTCACCAACCAGGCGGGCCAGCAGCCACACCAGCCCCACTCCCACGATGGTGCCCAGGTTGCGGGCACCGCCGAGCTGGCCCAGACGCCTGCCCTCGCCACCGGCCACGGCCAGCTTGAGACCCAGGGGCCCCTCGGTGGCGAAGATGATGTGGTCGCCCAGGGACCACACCACTATCCACACCACAACCCAGGTCGTTCCCGGCGCCAGAAAGCCCAGACCGAGGGCCCCCGCCGCGGTGAAGATCATGGCCAAGGCGGCGATGCGGCTCTCGCGCAGGCGCATCAACAACAACCCCATGACGAAGAAGATCAGGAAGCCGGGCAACTCGCGGGGTAGTTCAAGCCAGCCGCGCTCGCTGGCACCGAATCCGTGGACCTCGGACAGGTAGTTGTTCAGGGTGGCGGCAAAGACCCCGGCGGTGGCGCCGAAAAACAGGGTGGCCAGCAGCACGCGACGAAAGTCCGGTGAGATCCGGCGCCAACGATTCATGGGGAGACCGGGTCGGCAGCGGTGCACTCGGGGCCCTGGTCGGGCCGCCGGTTGGTGAGCCAGGTCAGGCGGGCCAGTCTCTCTCCGGCTGAGCCCAGGAAGGCGTCGGCCGGCACGCGCCAGTTCCAGTTGCCGTCCGCGGCACCGGGACGGTTCATGCGTCCCTCCGCGCCCAGCCCCAGCACGTCCTGAAGCGGTGCGATGAACGTGTGGGCCGGACTGGTCATGCCCAGACGGATCAGTTCCCAGTGGGGCTCCTGGATCTCGCGTCCCAGGTACTCCTGCAGATAGTGGCGCTCGTGTTCGCCGAGACCTTCCCACCAGCCGCAGATGGTATCGTTGTCGTGGGTGCCGGTGTAGACGACGCAGTTGCGCCGGTGGCCGTGGGGCAGATAGTGGTTGTCCGGTCCCGACCACGCGAACTGGAGCACCTTCATGCCGGGCAGACCCACCGCATCACGCAGTGCCTCCACATCCGGCGTGATGACACCCAGGTCCTCCGCCACCAGCGGCAGGTCCCGGCCCAGCGCCTCGCGCAGTACCGTGAAAAACTCCTCCCCTGGGCCCTCGACCCAGCGCCCCGTCTCGGCGGTGGGCGCGTCGGCCGGCACCTCCCAGTGGGCGGCAAAGCCCCGGAAGTGATCCAGACGCACCAGATCCACCTGGTCCAGACACCTCTGCAGGCGCGTGACCCACCAGCGGTAACCGTCCTGCGCCAGTCGGTCCCAGTTGTAGAGGGGGTTGCCCCAGAGTTGGCCGGTGGCGCTGAAATAGTCCGGTGGCACTCCGGCCACGTGGGTGGGACAGCCATCTTCCTGCAGTTGAAAGAAGCCGGGATTGGCCCACACGTCACAACTGTCGTAGGCCACGAAGATGGGAACATCGCCCATGAGACGCACGCCGCTGGCGGCGGCGTATGATCTCAGTTCCTGCCATTGGACATCCACCTGCCACTGGCGAAAGCGGTGGGCATCCAGACGGTCGGCCAGACGCTCGCGTACCAGATCCAGGTCCGCAAGCTGCCGCTGCACCAGAACCGGGGGCCACTCGTTCCAGGGCTTGCCGCCCTGGTCCTCCTTGATGGCCATGAACAGGACCAGGTCTTCCAGCCAGGCTGACTCGCGTCGGCACCAGGCCTGCCAGGCAGTCAGGTCGCCGGCATCGCGAAACCGCTGCCAGGCCTTGTCCAGCAGTAGGTTCTTCCAGGGAATGACACGTCCGTAGTCCACACGGTCGACCGGCAGATCGGGCCGCGCGGCGAGATCCGCAGCCGTCAACCAGCCGGCCTGCGCCAGGTGCTCGCAACTGATCAGCAGCGGATTACCACCCAGGGCTGACAGGGACTGGTAGGGAGAATCACCGAAACCCGTCGGTCCCAGGGGCAGCACCTGCCACAAGCCCTGGCCGTATTCCACCAGCCAGTCGACAAAGCGCCGGGCACCCGCGCCCAGGTCACCAATACCGTCGGGACCGGGCAGGCTGGTGGGATGCAGCAGCACGCCGGCAGTGCGGCAAAAAATGTCGTGGCGGTCAGGATTCAAGACACGCTCCCGGCATGGGTTCCCAAGGTCCGATCCCGCAGGTTAACGGTCCTCTTGGGCGCAGCAAAGGCAATTCATGAACCGTCGCACTCCGTGCGCGCCAATAGGTCCTCCAGAGCCGGCAGGGACAAATCGTCTCGACTGGCGACCAGAGCAGCACGCAGATGGTCCACACCCCGGGGGATGTGGGCCAGGAAACCGGTCTTCCCCTTGACGCGACCCAGGAATCCGAAGGCGCCCAGGGCCTGCATCAGTCGCTGCAGGGCGGCCAGCCTGACCATGCCCTCCACTGACGCGGCGTCGAGATCGTGGCGTCGACCGGCGGCTCGGGCAAAGCGGTCCACCAGGCTGGACCGCAGGTCATCTCCCAGATCGACATAGGGATCCCACACCAGTGAGGCCAGGTCGTAACCCAATGGCCCCAGACGCATACCCTGCACGTCCACCAGGCGCACGCGACCCTCTTCGAAAAGGATATTCTGCGACTGGAAATCCCGATGAATGAGTACCATGGGCTGGGTGGCCACGGCATCGCCCAGAGCGGTGAACCCTGCGTCCAGCGCTGTGAGTGCTTCCTGGTTGAGGCCACAGTGTCCACGCAGGAAGTGCTCGCGGAAATAGTCCGTCTCCCAGGCCAGTTGGGAGCGATCTAGGGCGCGATCCACAGCTTCGGGGCAGGCGTTGTCCGTGGCATCCTGCAGTCGCAGCAGGAGGTCAACCACCTTGTCGTACACCTGGGGACGCCGGCTACCGTATACGGCTTGCAGATCGGTCGCGCCCACATCCTCCAACAACAGCACACGCTCCGGCAGGTGGACATCCAGCACGGCCGGCGCACCCAGATCCCGCTCTGCCAGGAAACGTCCGATAGCCACTCCGCGCGCGAACTCCGTGTCCTCGCGGGGCGACTGCATGACGACGGCAGACCAGTCGCCCGTATCCAGGCGCCAGAACCGACGATCCGAACCGTGCCCGGTAAGAGGAAGCAGCGAGGCGCCTCCGCCGGTAACCGTCCCCAAGGCGGCAACGACCTCCAGCCAGCGGGGCAGGGTGCCCAGGTCAGACCAGCCGGGAGCCGGGGGAATCCAGGCCCGCACACTCCCGGGCCGCGCGGCGATGGCGCGCACCAGGGGGTCGATAAGCGAACTGAAACCCGGCCCGATGTCTGCCAGCAGCGTGGAGTCGAAGGCGCCGATACCGGCGTAGGTCAAATGGCGCCCACCCGGCGCCGGCGGCTGCCCGGCTACCGAAAGCACAGTACCGTCGCCACCCACCTGCACCGAATTGACGGCCGGCCAATCCACAAGCACCAGTGTAGCCACAGCTCCGCTGTCGGTGTGCTCACGCCACAGGTCCGCCAGATCCACGTCCGCTTGCACATCACCGTTGTGCAGCAGGAAGCCGTCAGCCGCGTTCAGGAATTCCCGGGCACCGTCCAGGGCCCCGCCGGTACCCAGGATCTCCGGTTCATGGCAGATGGTGAATCGCCCATGGTCCGGACGCTCAGCCAGGTGAGCCTCGATCCGCGGCGCCAGATGGTGGGTGTTGACGGCGATCTCCGCCACGCCGGCCTGGTCCAGGGCGGTGATGGCCCGATCCAGCAGGGTGCCCCCGGCAACCGGCAACAGGGGCTTGGGCAGATGATCGGTAATGGGCACCAGTCGCGTACCGTAACCGGCCGCCAGGATCATGCCGCGGGGTCGCGGAGCGTCATTCATAGTGCCGGAACGAGGCGGTGAGATCGGTAAAAGCCCGTAGTTGTTCCGCCCAACCCGCCTGCATCTGCCAGGGTGAGGTACCCGCCTCGAGTTGTTCGCGCCACTGCGGCCCCCCGGCCAGAATGTCCACCGGCAATCTCTCGGTCTCGTATTCGTAGGGCGGCTCGCGCCAGGCGAACTCATCGGGATGGAGCTTGCGGATAGCGCCGATGGCGGCGGTGTATGCCGTCACCGAGGCAAAGGCCCGGCGGTCGGTGACATGAACCTGCACACCCCCGCACGACTGGCCGGCGAATTTGTGGAACGTCGGCTCGAACGACAGGGGGCGCCAGACGACTCCCGGCAGGTTCCAGCCCCGCAGCTCGTGTACCAGGGTATCGGGATCGATCCAGGGCGCGCCGAAAATCTCGAAGGGGCGGGTGGTGCCCCGACCTTCGGACAGGTTGGTGCCCTCGAGCAGACAACCACCGGGATAGACGAAGGCCGTGTCAATGGTAGGCATATTCGGCGAGGGCAGTATCCAGGGTAAACCGGTGGCTTCGAAGTCCATGCCGCGGTTCCACCCCTGCATCCGGACCACTTCCAGATCCACGTCCAGGCCACGCCACTGCCGGAAAAACAGCGCCAGCTCCCCCACGGTCAGTCCATGGCGCATGGGAATGGGCGCCAAACCAACGAAAGATGTCCAGGCGGGATCCAGCACCGTGCCCTCGCTGACCTCGCCGCCCAGGGGATTGGGCCGGTCCAGCACCACTACCTGTTTGCCCTGCTCCGCGCAGGCCTCCAGACACAACAGAACGGTCCAGATGAAGGTGTAGTAGCGGGCCCCCACGTCCTGCAGGTCCACCACCAGGGTATCGATGCCGTCGAGCATGGCGGCGGTGGGTTTGCGATGCTCGCCGTAGAGGGAATGGACCCGCACACCGGTACCGCCGTCGATATAGCCTTCCCACTCGATCATGTTGTCCTGGGTCTCGCCGTGGAAGCCGTGCTGGGGACCGAATAGAACCCGCAGGTCGGCTGCCGCCGCCGTATCCAGCAGATTCCAGGCGCGCCGCAGACGCCGGTCGCAACTGGCGGGGTGGGCCAGCAGGCCGAGGCGTCTGCCCCGCAACGGGGCGAAATCCGCCGCAACCATCACATCGAGTCCCGTCAAAACCTGATTCAAGAGCACCGACCTCCGGTCAGTGGTAGTAGTCCACCTTGGTAACGCCTCAACCGTCCCACATGCGTTCGTAGGCCGCCATGCGTTTGGCGATGAGCGCCTTGACCTCGGCACCGGTCGCCATGGGACGCACCACACGTTCGGCGGCCTGGGACTCCTCGACGATGCCCCAGTGCCGGCGGCGCTCCCCCAACGGCCAGCGCACGACCAGGATGGGCGCCCCCATCCCGGTTAGTACGCGGTCTGTCACGTCGAAACGTTCCTCCCAGCCTTGCCAGTTGGACGTCGTGACCGGTACGATTTCACCCGCATCCAGGCGTCGGAACAGTTCAGTCGCGCTACGGGCACGCTTCATCTTCGCCTCCCGGGAGGATTCGGTTGGTCAACGGTCTGCCAGATCCTCAATGGCCTCCGCAAGATGTCCCCACGAGTACTTTGCTTTCTCCGCCGCCACCGCCGCGCCGAAGGCATCCGCCTTGTCCTGGCGAAAGAACCGTGTAACCGCGGCAGCCAAGGCTTCGCCATCCCGTGGCGGCACGATGAACCCGGTGACGCCGTCCTTGACCACCTCGGGCAGGCCGCCCACATCGGTGGTCACCACCGGCAAATCGTAGTTGTAGGCGATCTGGACAATGCCGCTCTGGGTGGCCGACACGTAGGGCAGCACCGCCAGGTCGGCGGCCAGGAAGTAGTCCTCCACCGTCTCGTCGGGTACGAAGCCGTCCACCAGGTCGATGATATCCCGCCCGGGCGAGGCCGCGATGCGGTCCAGGTAGGCCTGCTTCTCGCCGTAGATATCGCCGACGATGAGCACGCGCAGGGAGTCGCCGAACTCCTGCTGCAGCGGCCCCGCCGCGTCGATGAGATGGTCCACGCCCTTGTAGGGCTTGATGAAACCGAAAAAGAGCACCAGGTGAGCATCAGACGACAGGCCCAGTACCTCCCTCGCCTCGGCGCGGGACTTGCGTGGACGCCCCGGCTCTCCGAAATCATAGACGGGATGGGGCGTGGTAACCACCGTGGCCGGATCGGTATCAGGCAGCACCGTCAACAGGTCCCGCCGCACCTGGTCGCTCTGGGCAAGATAGCCATGCCCCTGCTTCAGGGCGCGCCGGGTAAGAAAAGTCCCCAGCGGGTATTTTTCGTGGGGAATCACGTTGTCCAGCAGGTAGAGGATACGCGTCCCGGTGCGCCTGCGTAGCTGTCGGGTCACGCCCCAGAAGCCGGGAGCAAAGAAGGGGATCCAGTACTTGATGATCAGGGCGTCGACCTGTTGCCGCTCCAGGTCCCGCGCTGTGCGGTGCCAACTCCAGGGCGACCAGGGGACGAAGCTGGGCGTGTTGGGATAGTCCAGCCAGGCCGCCGTCTCGCCTGTCTGGTCGGTACCCGGGAACAGGAAGTCCGGGTACTGGCGCTTGAACGAAGACCAGAAAAGCTCGTGCCCCCGCTCGCGGAGGCACTGGCCCAGCATGCCGTAATAGGTGACGATGCCGCCGCGAAAAGGCGGTGCCGGACCGAGGAACGCCAGCTTCACGCCTGCTCCAGAAGTTCGCCCACCGCGGCGTTTACCGCCGACGGCCGCAGGGTCTCGAGGCAGAAAGTCGGCTCGGTGCAGCGCGGTTGAAAGAAGCAGCGGCACGGCTGCTCGGGACCCAGGATACGACCGCGCCCGTACAACTCGAATTCGTGGGGATTGAAGATGTTGTTCAGCAGCACGAGTTTCTTTCCCAGCCCCAGGGCGATATGCATGGCCATGGTGACCGCGGTGACCACCAGATCGCAGCGGTCCACCAGGCCGATGAAGGTCTGCAGATCGAAGTGTCCCGGATAACAGGCTCCACTGGCGGCTGCCAGTCGCGTATTCTTCGCGTCCTCGTCCGGCCCACCCAGCAACACCACGGCATAGCCGGCTTTCACCAGATCTGCGGCCAGTTGCTGCCAGTACTTTTCGGGCCACAGGCGACTGGTCCAGCGGCCCCCGCAGCCCGTGTTCAAACCCACCATCGCCTTCCCACCGGGCAGATCGAAGACCGGGGCGGGCAGGGGACGGTCCAGCACGTATTCCTCACCCGCGAAATCGTAGCCGCAGATGGCGAAGATCTCCTGGGGATAGCTCAGGGTGCAGGCCAGGTTCACATCGTCGAACAGGCCGGTCAGGAATTTTTCCTGCGCGGCGGCTGCCTGCCTGGCGGGGAGGTCCCCCGTCACGGGTCGGCACAGGCCATCGTCGCCCAGGGTGAAGCCCAGACGCCTGTCCGCCTGTATCCGCCGGGCCAGGGCGCAGGCCTGCCGGTCCTTGTCCAGATTGATGACCAGGTCGAAACGTGTCTCCTCCAGCCACAGCACCGTCTCGGTATCCAGCCGTACCGGATCATCCACCAGCTCCGGCAGCAGTTCCGGAAACTCCGTCACCCAGGTCAGGGCATGGTCCGGGTACTCGCGCCGCAGGGGCTCGAGCAGGGGCGTAGTGCGGATCACATCCCCCGCCGCGCCCAGTTTGATCAACAGGATTCGCCCCGCACGGGGACGATAATGGGCGCAGTCGACGCAATGCACACCCTCGCGTTTGTGGGGCGCACAGGGCACATGGCCGCGGAAGTGGAAGCAATCGGTGCGAATGTCCACGATTCTCCGTTTCGGGACGTACCGGCAGCCGGGATGAGCCACCGGTTGATCTGGCAGGGATCTTGCCTATACTCAGCGGAAATCTACCCGAAGTCTGCCGGGAACTCAAGCCACGGCGCTGCCCAGGAGATCCATATGCCCACCACCATGACCAATCGAGTCCTGTCGTTGCTGGCCGTACTGCTCCTGGGAACCCTGGTCCTGGCCAGCGGCGTGCGGGCCCAGTCCACCCAGGGCGAGCCGGTCGACCTGGTGTTCCGCGTCGACAACGTGACCACCGGAGAGCCGGGTACGCTGGAAAGGCTGGTCATCTCGTACATCGTGATCATGCCCGAAGTGATCATCGACGTGCGGCCCACAGGATCTGAATTCGAACTTGCCGACGTACCCGTCAAACCCGATGGCCGCTATATCGTCACGGCCTGGGCCGACGGTGTCCCCTATTTCTTCGCGCGCAAGGGTCGCGTGCTGGTGGACGGGCCTCAGGTGCTGCAGGTTTTTTCCACCACCCGTAGTCTCGACGAGGTGGCGGTGTCAGGTCTGAACATAGTGGCACGGCGCGAAGCCGAGCTGCTTCATCTGGAATACCTGTTCCAGGTGCGCAACGACCAGAGACCACAGTTGACGATCTACGATCCGCGGGCCACTTTCACCCTCTTCCTGCCGGGTTCGGCCCACCAGGTCACAGCCGAGTTCCACCGTGGCCCCACGCCCACGACGGTACCGGTTACCCACGCGGGCGGACACAAGTGGGAGTTGGGCGTACCACTGGTATCGGGGAACAACCGCCTGCGTCTGACAGCCGTGATACCCTGGCAGGAAAATCTGGAACTGCCCGTGGGCGCCAACCTCCCGGTGGAGGCCTGGAGCCTGCTGGTCACCCCCGACTGGCTGGAAGTCAACGGGCGTGGGCTGGAGTCCGACCGGGACAGCCGGAGCGTGAAGCGAATGATCGGACCGCGGCTGGATGCCGGACGGATCCTGTCGGTCCGCCTCTCCAGTGGGGAAAAACAGGGCGGGGCGGTTTCGAACATCTTCAGCGACACTGTCGTCGACACGGCGACAATCGACCAGGCGGCCGCAACGGGTACCGATGAAGGAAGAGGACTGCCGCTGCCCTTGATGCTCCTGGGCCTGGTCGTGGGCATTGTTGTGGTGGTCGCCCTGGTTCGCCGCCGTTCCTGATCCGACGTTCCTGGTCCGACGAACTTGAATCGATCCGAGGAGAATCATCCATGTCCGGTACCATCGAACTGACCTTGGGCCACAGCCCCGACCCCGACGACGCCTTCATGTTCTACGGCCTGGCCAAGGACAAGCTGGATACGGGCCCCTACCGCTTTACCCACGTGTTGCAGGATATCCAGACCCTCAACGAACGGGCCACCCGCGGCGAACTGGACATCACCGCCATCAGCGTTCACGCCTACGCCTATGTGCTGGACAAGTACGCCGTGTTGCCGGCGGGAGCAAGCATGGGCTTCGGCTACGGTCCCATGGTGGTGGCGCCACGACGCATCGCCCCGGCGGATCTGGCGGGAACCACTATTGCCGTACCGGGACTGATGACTTCGGCCTATCTGGAGTTGCGACTGGCCATCGGTGACTTCAAGGCCGAGGTGGTACCCTTCGACGAGATCATTCCACGGGTGGTCGCGGGTGAGTTCCCGGCGGGCCTGATCATCCACGAGGGCCAACTGACCTACGCGGAAGCCGGTCTCCAGGAGTGCCTGAACCTGGGACAATGGTGGTGGGAAACCACGGGTCATCAGGACTGGCCCCTGCCCCTGGGAGCCAACGCCATCCACAAGCGGCACGGTGAGAAGATGAAGGACATCAGCGACATCCTCACCGCGAGTATCCGCTACAGCCTGGAGAATCGCGCCGCCGCCCT
>QNDV01000058.1 GCA_003646045.1 bacterium | reverse complement strand
TGACGGTCCAACCAGTCGCTCAGGACGGTGAAGAAGGACCAGGGGTGCCAGATCTCGTAGATGGTCCCGAGGTGGACGATGGTCAGACGGCGGTGACCGGGCAGGGATCGCGGTTGGATCTTCGTCTCGTCGAATCCGTTGTGGATTGTCACGAATCTGCCCGGATCCAGGTCGGCAAAGCGCTGGCGCAGAAGCCGGGAATACGTAGCGGACGTGGACACCACTGCCGAGGCGTGGGGCAGTACCGCGTCCTCCAGCTTCCGGTTCCAGTTCTCGAAGGTCGCCGTGCGATGGCCGCGATCGATGTCGGCCCAGGGGTCACGGTAGTCGGCGATCCAGGGGATGCGCAGCAGGCTTGCCAGAGCCCGTCCGGCGAATTGGGCGGACCAGGGTGGCGAGGTAACCATTACCGCGTCGAAGGGCTGCTGCAGGTGCAGGCGCACCGCGCGCAGTACCACAGGCAGGACCCAGAACCACTCGGTGTCGGGGGTGGAAAGAAAATCGCGGATCCAGGCCCGCAGTCCCCCCTGTGCCGGTGGCGGTGTGGAAGCCACCGTACCGGGAGTGCCGTTGCCGGAAGCCGGGGGGGCGGTTGCTGCTCGTCGCTGCTCCAGCAGACGCAGTGGTTCGAAGGTCCGGACCCGATGGATTTCCGTGCCCGGTGGGACCTCCTGCAACAGGTCGTCGTCCCGGCGCCGGGCTTCCCGTCGCACCGAGATAACCGTGGTTCGCCAGGAGCCGCGACCGGCCAGGGATTTGGTCACCCGCAGGGGACGCATTGATCCCACCGCACTGTTGGGCGGGAAGGCGTAGGCGATGATCAGCAGGTGCTTGGCCATGGTCCCTTCCGTCCGGCCGCCGGGGGCCGAATCGGATCCGAGTGAAGGAGACACCGTCTTTCCCGTCAAGCCGCGACCGGCCACACGGTAATGCATTTCCGGGCGACGGCACGACCATATGGACGTTGACCACCGCCAAAACCGACCGATACTATGCAGGCATCAATCTGGCCGGATACTATCATGAGCGTCCCGCCGCGGAGGGTCAAATACTTGTCGGGGAATGCGTTCCGAAAGCGGCGCTCCTGGCCTCACCTGAATGTCGTACCTGGGACGGAGATCCATGCCCGCAACGCTGACACGACTACTGGTCGATCGCTTCCTGGCCCGGGACGGTATTCCCGGCGTTTCCCGTCATCTGCGCGAGTTGCGGACCAATGAGCGCCTGGAGCCCCGGGCCTTGGCCGACCTGCAGCTGGATCGTCTGCGCCGTCTGCTGGTCCACGCCAACGAACATACGCGTTTCTACCGGGACCGCTTCGCCGCCTGCGGGCTGGTGCCCCGGGACGTGAATTCCGTGGCGGATCTGGCTGTCCTGCCGCCGTTGACCAAATACGACATCATCGACCACCTGGATGACCTGGTGGCGGACAACATCCCGCCCGCTGCCGTGCACGATTCCATGTCCGGAGGCACCACGGGGCACGTAGTGTATTTCAAGCGCGACAACGCCGCCCTGCCGGTGAAGGAGGCCGGCATCTATCGCTTCGAGCAATGGGCCGGCTGGGATTTCGGGCAATGGCTGGGCCTGGTCTGGCCGGCGGTGATGGACCACCCGCACTTCGACACCTGGAAGAGCCGCCTGCGCAACCGGCTGGCCATGCGCCGGCACATGCTGGCCTTCCTGGGCGAGGATCGCCAGGAGATCCGGGACTTCATGTCCGGGTTGGTGGACCGGCGGGCGACCCTGATCCGGGCCTTTCCCGGGGCGCTCATGTCCGTGGCGCGGGTGGTTGAAGAGGATCGCCTGGCTCTCCCGCCACTGCGCGCGGTCATTTCCACCGGGGAGTTGCTGCAACCGGACCAGCGGGCAACCTTCGAACGTGTCTTCGGGGTGCCGGTGCTGGATTCATATCGCTCGCGGGAAACGGGTCCCGTGGCCCAACAGTGCGAGGAAGTGGGAGGGTTGCATATATCGACGGACCTGTGCGTCCTTGAGGTTGACGGTTCGCGCGGATTCCCGCCCACGGAGACGGGGTTGTCCTACGGGCCGATCCTGTTCACGGATCTCTTCAACTACGCCATGCCCATGATCCGCTACGAGGTAGGTGACCTGGCGGCCCTTGACCCCGAACCATGTCCGTGTGGCCGTAGCCTGCCGTTGTTGCGGGATGTGGGTGGGCGGCTGACCGATATCCTCTACACGGTGGACCGGCGGCCCCTGGCGGGGGTGGGCATGTTGCCCAACTTCCTGAACCACGCCACGGCACTCGGTGGCCAGGCCCAACTGGTCCAGCGCGACTACGATGACCTGCTGCTGCGCTTGACGCCGCCGCACCTGGACGAACCCCGGGTGGCCCATCTCAGGGCGCGCACCGAGGAGGTCTTTGGTCGCGGAGTGCAATTCACTATCGAGTATGTCGACGAAATCCCGTTGCTGGCCAGCGGCAAGTATCGGATTCTGAGTTGTGAGATTCCGGACGAAAAGCGTGGGCCGGAATCCGGGTCGGGCGGCTGAGCCGCAGAGGGAGAACCGTGTTCGATAATTTCCGGGCAGACATGGGACGCTACCGCCCCCGCGGCGGGTTTGGCACTCTGCGCCTGTTGCTTGAGACCCAGGGCTTGTGGGCCTGCGCCTGCTACCGTGCGGGACGGCACCTGAACGACCACCGTCCGCCCCCGGTGCTGCGCCACATCATCATGGCCGGCTACCATCTCTGGTGGAAGGCGGTGGAGGTCACCACCGGCATTTCCATCTCGCCCGATTGCCGCATCGGCCCCGGTCTGTACATCGGCCATTTCGGTAACGTCATCCTGCACGCGGATGTGGTGATGGGGGTGGACTGCAACCTCTCCCAGGGGGTGACCATCGGCCTGGCCCGCAGCGAGGGCGAATGGGGCGTGCCCACCGTGGGCGACCGGGTCTACATCGCCCCGGGCGCCAAGGTCATCGGTCCGATCCACCTGGCGGATGGCACCGTGGTGGGGGCCAATTCGGTGGTCCACCGCAGTACGCAGGAGAACCAGGTGGTGGCCGGGGTACCGGCCAAGGTCATCAGTGAAGAGGGCAGTGCTGCCTTCGTGCGATATCCGTGAGTCGCGCCATCGAACGTCAGACCGTCGCCGGCGGAAAGGTCGTGTCGTGCCGGTGAAATCCCTCCTTAAACGCCTACTCTCCACCTCGCAGAGCCTGCGGGTCCTGGATCGCTCCGGTCGGCCGCGAGTCATCGTCCTGATGTACCACGACCTTTGCGAGGACGGGGATTTCACCAACTGGTTGCGGGTGCCCGTTTCCGAGTTCGAGGCCCAGCTGCGGATGCTCGGACGGGTGGGGCGGATCGTCGACACGGCGGCCTGCGGCGACCCGGAGAGCCTGCCCGCGGATCGCCTGCATTTCCTGCTGACCTTCGACGACGGCTATGTCAACAACCTGCGCCTGGCCCTGCCGGTACTGGAGCGGTTGGAGGTGCCGGCCACGTTCTTCATCTCGACGGGACCCATGACCGACGGTGCGCCGTTCTGGTCGGACATGGTTACGACGGCCATCGCCGGCGCGGACCTGCGCGAGTTGGATCTCGGGGAGTTCGGCCTGGATCGATACCGGTTCCGCCCCGGCGATGGCGAAGCCGCGTGGGAGGATGTCCAGCGCTGCCTGGTGGCCATCAAGGCGGTGGGCAACGAGGACCATCCCGCCGTGGCGGGGGTTCTCGACCACCTGCGGCGTCAGTACGCACAGGTCCTGGACGAACATCTGCCTCGCTATCGCCCACTGTCTTCGTCCGAGGTGGCGACCCTTGCGGCCAGCCCCCTGGTGACCATCGGGTCCCACGGTCATCACCACCGCGTCCTGACCCTGCTGGATGACGAAGCCCTGGCCCATAGCCTTACTGAGTCACGGCGACTGCTGGAGGATATCGTCGGGGGTCCGGTGCGCGAGTTGGCCTACCCCAACGGGGATCACGACGAAAGAGTACGCGCGGCGGCCGTTTGTGCCGGTTACGAACGTGCCTATACTGTGGCGCCGGGTATCCTGGGCGCGACGGATGATCCGTTGCTGTGCCCCCGCCTGGGGGTGGGCGGGGTCGGTCCCCGCTGGCTGTTGGGCAGCCTCCTGGGGGAACAGCTCCTGCGGGATCGATTGGGCCGCTCCTGAACAACCCACCGGTCGGGGAACCGCCGGGTACGGAGGAACCAGCGTCGCCATGGCTGATCTGAATTACACGATGCGTGAGTATACCCTTGAGGACCTGCCCCGGGTGGCGGAGCTGCAGCGGCAACTGCTCGGCGACGATGTCGAGCACAACCTGGCCTACCTGCGCTGGAAGTACCACGACAATCCCCAAGCAGACCGCCCCTGGGCCATTGTCGCGCAGCATGAACGCGATGGTATCGTGGGCTTCCGTGGCTTCGTGCCGTCGCTCTGGCAGGACAGCCGTTCCGGCGCCGAGGTACCGATGCTGGCCCTGGCCGACACCTGCGTGGATACGGATCACCGGCGCCGCGGTCTTTTTACGGCCATGACCCGCGCCTCTCTGGAGCACTTCGGTGACGCGGGCTACCGGGCCATCATCAATCTGAGTACCAGCGCGGCTCCGGCGCCGGGTTACATCAAGATGGGCTGGCAGATCTTCGGCCATCACGGGTACCTGGTCCGGTTGACCCTGCGAGGGGTGGTGGCGCGGGTTCTGCCCCTGCCGGTCGCCACAATGCGAACCTGCACCGGTCGCCGTGGTGATCTGGTGTGCACGGTGGAGGATAGGCCTGGGCCGGCGGCAATGGCGGCGGTGGTGGCGCAAGCCAGTCCCGCGCCCGGGCGCCTGGTATTGAAAAGGGACGAAGAGTTCTACAACTGGCGCTTCGGCAACGTCCGCGAGCGCTATACGTTCGCCCTGGCCCACCGCGGGGAGGAACCCGTCGCTTTCGTTGTTGTGCGCGAGGATGGGGCAGCGGGCAGCGGCGCGATCATTGACTACGCCGAAACGGAAGCGGGCGGCATCGAATCCCTGGTGGACCTGCTGCTGGGCAGCGCCGGTTTCGTGGGCTTGTCGGTCTGGAATGCGGGCCCGGACGGGGCCGACGAGAGGCTATGGCGCTCTTGCGGATTCAGGTCCCTCGAGGGTCTCAAGAAACTGGTGCGCAGGACGATGCCCCCTCTGCCCCTGCTGGTTCGTCCCCTGGCGGGCGAACCCGTCGCCGAGGATTGGTGTCCGGCGGGTCTGGACCTCCGTCGGCCCGGGTCCTGGCATATCATGGAAATCTGTTCGGACGGTTCCTGAAAACACGGCAGGCGCCCGCGCGCCGGAAAGCGATCATGGCACTGGAATTCGCGACCATCGACACTCCTGCGGCCTTTGCCGGCCTGCGTGAGCAATGGAACGAACTGGCCAGGCGGTCGGCGGTGGACCACGCCTTCATGCGACACGAGTGGTTCAGTGCCTGGCTGGAACACCTGCCGTGGCGGGGTGAATTGCGCGTGCTGACGGCGCACCGTGACGGGCGCCTGGTGGGGGCCGCCCCCCTGCGCCTGGAGCGGACGCGGCGGCGTGGCATGACCGTGCGGTTGCTCTCCTTCCTGCAGTCCGGTATCTCGCCCCGTTGCCATTTCCTGGTGGATCGAGACGAGGATCCGACCGCGATCTTCGACGGGCTGTGGAGCATCGAGGGCTGGGATCTGGCGGAACTCAAGAGCCTGGCCGAGGACGAAGCCCTGACCGGATCCCTGGTGGACCACCTGGTCGCGCGCGGGACGTGCATCGTGGAAACCGGAGGGGTGTCGCCATACCAGGAAATGCCCGCTGACTGGACAGCGTTCGAAAAGACGCGCAGCAAGGGCTTTCGCAAACGGTTCCGCAACTCCAACAACCGCTGTCGCAAGGCTGACGGCTTCGAGCTGTTGAAGATCGAAACCGCGGCGGCCTTCGACGATGCCTTTGCGGACATGCTGGAGATTTCCACCAACAGCTGGAAGGCCGCCGGTGGTACGGATCTGGTAACCCAGGCGGGTATGGGGGAGTTCTTCCGGTCATTCGCCCGCGCCACCGCCGCCGATGGCCTGTGGGTGGTCTACCTGCTGCGTCTGGGGGGACGTCCCGCGGCCTTCGATTTCTATGTCCGCCACGACGGGCGCCTGGTGGGTCTGCGCTGGGAATACGACGAGTCGTTCAGCTATTATATGCCGGGGGTCGTGGTGCACGTGGCGGCCATCAGGGACCTGCTGGAGGACGGCGGACGCGAGTACGACCTGGCGGGAACCGACACCGACTTCAAGTCTGGTCTGGTGGACGCCGCCCGCAACCACGTGGACATCACCTTCGCCCGTGGCGGCTTCAAGTCGCGGGTCCTGATCGCCCTGAAGGACGCCCTGGTTCAGGGTCGGCGGGACGGCTTGCTGCCCGGCGGTTGAGCGGCGGCCCGTCAGACCAGCCGTGCGTCCTCCTGCTCCCCGTTGATTGTCAGTCGTCTTTGCAGGGCGGCTAGTCCCTTCTCCAGTTCATCGGTCATGCTCAGCACGGCAATGACCATCCCCGCCAGGAACCACCAGCAGATCAGGTAGAGGGTGTGGGCAAAGATCCCGTTCACCAGCAGCATGACGATGTACAGTCGGCAGGCCCTGGCCACGGCGGCCATGTACCGCGTATCCCGTCCGAGACCGGCCAGGGCCGGGTGGGCCCGCGGTTGGCCCCGGGCCCGACGGAAGGTGTTGGCAACCCGCTCCACGAGTCGGTCGAGCCGGCCCACGGCCTGATGCAGGGACCAGGTCATGGTTCCGGCAAAGAACAGGAAGATGGCAAAGCCCTGGATACCCAGGTGGGTCGCGACCTGCAGATAGAGGTTGTGGGTACCCTGGCCGCGGTCGTAACGGTCCTCGCGGACGAGCTCGAAGCAATCGACGCCAACACCGCCCGGGTTGTCCTGGAAGATCTCCCAGGCGTCCTTCATCAGCAGGATGCGGGCGTCCTTGGAATGGCCCTCCTTCTCCTGGCCGCCGATGCTCATGAACCGTTCCTTGTACTGCTCGGGCAGGGCGATCATCACCACCGTCGCGAGGACGGCTCCCACGAGTATGCCCTTCATCTTGTGTTTGGAAAAGAACCACCAGAAGAAAAGTACAGCTATTATGCCAATGTAGCCGGCTCGGGACCCGGTATAGACCACCGCCACTATGGCCATTACCACGGTGCCCAGCATACCCAGCCGCAGGAGTCGGCTGCGCACAACGGGGAAGAGGTTGATGATGAAAGGCAGGATGGTCACCGCGATGAGGCTCAGGCCGTTGGGATGACGGTAGAGCGTGATAGCGCCGTGCAGCCGATGGATGCCCTGATTGTACCAGACCAGCGAACCGGTGATGAGGCCCACCATGGACTCCTGCAGCACGTAGAAGATGGAGAATACGAAGGCCGCCATGAACCACCGCATCTGCCCCGGCGAGCGCACGAGGGCCACGATGAAGAACGCGAATATGGCCTGCTTCACGATGCGATCGAAGAACGTCACCCAGGCCGTCTGGGGGTCATAGGCAAAGGGGATCTGGGTCAGCATCGAAACGAACAACAGGACGATGGCCAGGATGATGTGGCGATAGGGTTGGAGGCTCAGGGGTTTGTCCATGACGAACCAGACGCTCAGGGCGATCAGGACCACACCCATGAGCAGTTCGTGGCGAATGGCCGACAGGATGTCCAGACGCTCTCCCAGCCCGGTGTAGACCGAGATGGTGTAGGCCAGCAGGGCCAGCAGGGCGATCCGTGGTGATTCGTTGGTGCCGGTCGCGTTCATGGCGCCATCCGGTTGGGGGATTCCGCGGCCCGGAGTGGGAGGCCTCCTGTCGTAGGGGAATATACGCTGATCTTCCGCGTATGAGCCATGGATTTCGCCGCCGGCGTCAGCGTCATTTCGCTGGGTGCGATGTTCGGGCTGAACAGCTATGCTGGTGCCGGTTCAGGAAAGTCGGCCAACGAAAGGGACTCGCACCACTCCATGCATCGGATCAAGACACTGCTGCTGGCACTGCCCGGTTTCGCGACGCTGTGCGCCCGACTGACCCGTGGCCACGTCCGGGCCTTCATGTACCATCGCTTCACCGACGAGCCGTCCGTCCATCCGCGCCGCATGTCGGTGGCGGTCTTTCGCCGCCAAATGGAGTACCTGGCCCGTACCTGCGAAGTGGGCAACCCCGATGATCAGGTGCGCCTCGAGTCCGGTGGGAATGTTCCTGCAGCCCGCCCCCTGGCGGTGGTCACCGCTGACGACGGCTATGCCGACTTCATGACCTGCGCCTTTCCGGTGCTGAGGGAACTCGGCCTGCCGGCTACCCTGTTCGTTACCACCGGGTTCGTGGACGGCACGATCTGGATGTGGTGGGACCGGATCATGTGGATCTTCGAACATACCGATCACCCACGCCTGGATTACCCGTTCCACGCCACGCGACTGGTGGCGGACCTGTCGTCACCCGCGGGCCGTGCCGCCGCCTGGCAGCAACTGGTGCCGGCCCTGCGCTTCGTTCCGGACGTGGAAAAAGAGGAACTGGTCGGGGATCTGGCCGCTGTACTCGAAGTCGAGGTTCCTGCCGCGGCGCCGGCCCGCTACGCGCCGGCGACCTGGGAGCAGTTGGCGGGGATGGCGGCCGCGGGCATTACCATGGCAGGCCACACCCGCACTCATCCAATCCTGTCGCAGGTGGATGCAGAGCAGGCCCGCGCGGAGATCGCCGGTTCGCGCGCGGATCTGGGGGCGCGGTTGGGTACCGAACCCGACTGGTTTGCCTACCCTCAGGGAGGTCCCGCGGATTACACGCCGGCCACCGAACAGGCGGTGCGCGATGCGGGGTACCGCGACAGTTACGTGGCCTACTATGATCCGGCGCTGGAGGGCCGACCCTTTGCCAGGCATCGTTATCACGCCGTATCCGATTGGACCGAATTCAGGTGGGTCGTTTGTGGCGCGAACCACCTCGTGTTGAAGCTGCGCCGGTTGCTGGGAATGTCCACCGGCGTGTCGATCCAGTACTGGCAGGGCAGTGAACTGGCCGCCGGTCCCGCGGACGCCGGCACGGGAAGCGCGTCATGAGTCGTATCAGCAGCGAAACCGGATTCCTGGCCAAGCAGTCGACCATCTATGGCATCGGCAACATGCTGCAGCGGCTCAGCTCCTTCCTGCTGCTGCCGGTCTACACCCGCTTCCTGACCACCTCGGATTACGGCATCAAGGAGATCGTGACCATCAGCACCGAGGTGGTGGCCGTACTCATTTCCACGGCTGTCTCCATGGCTCTGTTCCGCATCTATTTCCAATACGATGAAGAGGCCACCCGTCGCCAGGTGGTCAGTTCGGCCTACGTGGCGGTGGGGGGATTCGGGCTGGTGATCCTGGGGATCCTGATCTACCTGTCGCCGCCCCTGTCGGGCTGGCTGCTGGACGATCCGGACCTGTCAGTCTACCTGGTGCTGTCCTTTGGCGCCCTCTGGTTCCAGGTGCAGAACAAGATCTCCTTCGACTACATGCGGGCGCGTCAGCAGGCGATACGGGTGGTCTCGTTCTCCCTGGCCAAGTTGGTGATGGCCCTGGGGCTGAACGTCTGGTTCATCGTCTTCGA
>QNDV01000057.1 GCA_003646045.1 bacterium | reverse complement strand
TGGGGAACCGGCAGGACGGAACCGATCCGCGCCAGCAGGTAGTTGGCGTTGAGAACAGCACACTCGGTGACCCGCGTCAGGCCGTCTCCCCCGTTGCGCAGGATGTAGGCCAGGGCCCGCAGGCAGACCCCCGTGTTGCCGTAGAACGAGTGGATCTGGGTGTCTTCGGGGGTTTCCGGACTGCGCTCCAGATCCCAGCCCTCGGTGTCCGAACCCGTGATACGCGGGCCGGGCAGGAACGCCGCCAACTCCTCGGTGACGCAGATGGGACCCGCACCCGGTCCACCACCGCCGTGGGGAGTGCTGAAGGTCTTGTGCAGGTTCAGATGCACCACATCGAATCCCATGTCCCCCGGCCGTGCCTTGCCCATGATGGCGTTCATGTTGGCACCATCCATGTACAGGCGACCTCCGGCGGCGTGGATGATGTCGGCCACCGCCCGGATATCATGTTCAAAGAGCCCCAGGGTGTTGGGATTGGTGATCATGATTCCTGCCGTGTGTGGCCCGACCGCTTCACGCAGGACCGCCAGGTCGATGCGCCCATCCGCCCGCGAAGCGATAGTGCGCGGCTCCAGGCCCACGGCTACCACCGAGGCGGGGTTGGTGCCGTGGGCACTGTCCGGAATCAGGATCTCGGTGCGCTCGGTTTCGCCGTTGGCCTCATGCAGTGCACGAATCAACAGCATGCCCAGGTATTCGCCGTGGGCACCGGCCGCCGGCAGCAGACTGCAGGCCGCGAAGCCGGTGATCTCGCAGAGGGAATCCTCGAGCAGCCTGAGGGCGGCCAACAGACCCTGTATATCCTCGACACCCTGCTCGGGGTGGAGATCAGCCAGGCCCGGCAGGGCGACGACCTGTTCGTTGAGCCGGGGATTGTACTTCATGGTACAACTGCCCAGGGGATACATGCCGCGCTCGATATGGTGATTCAGGCAGGACATGGCCGTGAAGTGCCGCATCACCTCGGACTCGCTCAGCGAAGGCAGATCCGCCGGTACCGCACGACGCACGCCGGCAGGCAGTTCCACAGCCACCTCTTCCCCGTCCCAGGCCGGGAAGGTCAGGGCCCGACGGCCCGGGCTACCCTGATCGAAAACTGATGCGGGCAGGCTGGCATTCCAGCGACCGGGAGTACGTTTCTCAGGGCTCATTCCGCCACCTCACCGTCAGCAAGATATTCCGTCAGCACCGCGGCCAGGCACTCCAGGTCCCGGCTCGTGCGTTTCTCCGTGACAGCCACCAGCAGGTCGCCTTCGCCACAGCCCGCCAGACCGTGCAGGGAAATGCCGGCCAGTACGCCCCGCGAACGGGCAAAGACATTGAAGGCCGCGGCGGGGCGGGGCAAGCGCACCACCACCTCGTTGAAGACCGGACCCGCAAAGGGCAATTCCACGCCCTCGATCAGCGCCAGGCGACGGCGCAGGGCAGCAGCCCGCACCAGATTGGCTTCCCCCAGTTCCTGCAGCCCCTCGGTACCCAGCATGGCAAGGTAGACCGTGGCCCGCAGGGCGTTCAGTCCCTGGTTCGAACAGATATTGCTCGTGGCCTTCTCGCGGCGGATGTGCTGTTCGCGGGTCTGCAGCGTAAGTACGTAGCCCTTCTGGCCCCGGTTGTCCCGGGTACGTCCCACTATACGACCGGGCAGGCGTCGCTTGTGCTTGTCGGTGCAGGCGAAAAAGCCCAGCAGGGGTCCACCCCACCCCTGGGGAATACCGAAGGGTTGGGCCTCACCCACCACCATTTCCGCGCCGTACTCGGCCGGAGTCCGCAGCACTGCCAGGGAGACCGGGTTCACGCATGCCACCACCACGGCACCGCCGGCGGCCGCAGCCGCGGCCAACTCGTCTGTCGGTTCCACCAGGCCCAGGTAGTTGGGATTCTGGATGACCACGGCGGCCACCTTGTCGTCCACGAGTTCCGCCAGGCGGACGGGATCCGTGGTACCGTCGGGACCCGCCGGAGCCTCGATGACCTCCACACCGGTGCCACCGAGCATGGTGTTCACCACCCGGCGGTAACGGGGATTGAGAGTCGCCGGAACCACCACGGCTTGACGGCGTCTGGCCGCCACCGCCACCGCCAGAGCCTCGCCCAGGGCCGTGGCACCGTCGTACATGCTGGCGTTGGCCACGTCCATGCCGGTCAGTCGACAGACGAAGCTCTGCCATTCGTAGATGGCCTGCAGGGTGCCCTGGGAAACCTCGGGCTGGTACGGCGTGTAGGCGGTAAGAAACTCGCTGCGCGAGACGATCGCGTCGCACACGGCGGGAATGATGCTGTCATAGACACCGCCACCCAGGAACGAGACGAGTTCCGAAGTCCCGTGATTACGGGCGGCCGCACCCACGAAATAGCGGCGAACCTCTTCCTCGGTCAGTCCGTCGGGCAGATCCAGTCCACCCTCGAGCCGCACGTCCGCGGGCAAATCGGCAAAGAGGTCATCCAGTTTCCCGACGCCGATGACGTCGAGCATGCCGCGGATGTCCTCGGGTGTGTGGGGCACGTAGGCCATGATCCGGTCAGCCTCCCGTGAGTTCGGAGTAGGCGCCCGCATCCATGAGTCGCTCGATCTCGGTCGGGTCGGCCAGGCGGACCTTCATGAGCCAACCGTCGTCCATGGGCGAACTGTTGAGCAGTTCCGGCGTATCGGCCACGGCTTCGTTGACTTCCAGGATCTCACCCGACACCGGCACGTAGAGATCAGCCACGGCCTTGACCGATTCGATGGTACCAACCGTATCGCCCTGGCTGAATTCCGTCCCGGGCTCGGGCAATTCGACGAAGACGATGTCCCCCAGTTCACCGGCCGCGTAATCCGTCACGCCGATTGTTCCGGTGTCGCCTTCGACGACGACCCACTCGTGTTCCTGCGTGTACTTGCGATCGTCGGGCACCATGGTTGCCTCCAGTGGTGTTGGGCTGTCACTCGGACAGCGTGCGCGCGGCCCGGGGGTCACCCTTGGTGCGGGCCGCCAGGAACGGAAATTTGGTTGTGCGGCAAGCCACGTCACGGCCCCGCACGTCTATGGTCAAATCGCCATCGGGCGTATCGGCAGCCACCAGCGCCAGGGCCAGGGGCCGCTTGAAGGTCGGACTGAAGGTGCCGCTGGTAACATGGCCCACATCGCGGTCACCGGTCTTGACCCGGGCATCCTGCCGGGCGATGCCACGGCCGGTGATCTCGAGGCAGACCAGCTTGCGCGGAACGCCGGCGGCCTTCTGGGCCACCAGGGCGTCCTTGCCGATGAATGCTTCCTTCTTCAGTTTCACTGCCCAGCGGATGCCCGCCTCAAGCGGGGTGATGTCCTCACCCAGTTCGTGGCCGTACAGGCAGTAGCAGACCTCGAACCGCAGGGTGTCACGAGCCGCCAGTCCCACCGGCTGTACACCGAGGTCGGCTCCCTTGGCCATCAATTCCTCCCAGACGCCGAGGGCGTCTGCGTTGGGCAGGTACAGCTCGTAACCGTGCTCACCCGTATAGCCGGTGCGCGAAACCACCCAGCGACCATCCGGACCATCCAGGCTGAAAGTCTCGTAGAAGCCGAGGGCGTCCACCGTTTCGCTGTGTCCCGCCAGGGCCTCCAACAGCGTCAGCAGATCGCGCGAGTCGGGGCCCTGCACCGCGATCAGCGCGGTGCGGTCACTCATGTCGTCCAGACTGACACCGTTCGCCGGCAGATGGGACTGGAGCCAGGCGGCGATCTTCCCGTGGTTCGCGGCGTTACAGACGACCATCCAGGTCTCTGCGTCCAGGTGGTAGATGAGCATGTCGTCCAGCACGCCGCCATCCTCGCGGCACATGGCCGTGTAGACGATACCGCCCACCGCCACACCGACCACCCGGTTGGTAACCAGGGAGTCCAGCCAGGTGCCGGCCGCGGAACCCGTCACCTCGATCTCGCCCATATGGGTGATGTCGAAAAGACCCACCCGGTCACGGCAGGCCGCATGCTCGGCCAGGACACCTTCGTACTGCACGGGCATCTCGAAACCGGCGTACTCGACCATCCTGGCCCCGTGGTCATGGTGCCAGGCTGTCAGCGGAGTGGTCTTGAGAACAGGTTGATCGCTCAAGGCGGGAAACTCCACGCGAGAGGAAACAGCAACCCGGCCTCCGGCCGGGTGGGAATAACCGGAATCTAACCCGGCGATGGAGGATCGCCAAGCCGAATCGGCCGCGCTGATCAGCCGAACAGGTTCCTCAGCATCACACCGGTATATGAACCCTTCGCCGCCATTACGTCGGACAGCGAACCCTGGACCACGATGCCCCCGCCTTCGGCGCCACCCTCCGGTCCCAGGTCTATGATGTGGTCGGCCCGACGGATGACCTCGGCATGGTGTTCGATGACCACGATACTGTTGCCGTTGACCAGCAGGCGCTCCAGTACCGCCATGAGCCGGTCCACGTCGCAGTGATGCAGTCCGGTGGTGGGCTCGTCCAGGATGTACAGGGTGTGCCGTCGCCCTCCCTTGGTCAATTCCTTCACCAGTTTGATGCGCTGGGCCTCGCCCCCGGAAAGGGTACCGCCCGACTGGCCGAGGCGCAGGTAGTCCAGCCCCACGCCGTGCATTATATCCAGGATCCTGCGGCAGGGCGGAATGTTCGCCAGGCTCTCACGGGCCTCCTCCACGCTCATCTCCAGCAGCGCTGCGATATCCAGGCCCTTGAATTGCACTTCGAGGGTCTCACGGTCGAACCGGCGGCCGCCGCACTCCTCGCAAAGCACTTCCACATCGGGCAGGAAGTCCATGGTCAGGCGCCGCAGACCTGCCCCCTCGCACACCGGACAGCGGCCCCCCGCGGTGTTGAAGCTGAAGCGGCCCGCCTTGTAGCCGCGCATGCGCGCCAGATTGGTCTGGGCATACAGCTTGCGGATGTGGTTGTAGAGCCCGGTGTAGGTGGCGGGAGTGGACCGGGGCGAGCGGCCGATGGGGGTCTGGTCCACCAGCACCACGGACGCCACTTCCTCGTCGCCCTCAAGAGCCGTGAAGGGAGCCGGTACCTGTCGGGCCCTATGCTTGCGCATGGCCAGGGCCCGGTAGAGGGTCTCATGCACCGCCGTACTCTTGCCCGAACCGGAAACACCCGTAACCACGGTCAGCCTCCCCAGGGGAATCTCCAGGTCGATACCGCGCAGGTTGCGACCGGTCAGGCCGCGCATGACCAGATGCCCCTGCGCCGGTAGGCCACCCCCCAGGGGCTCAGGACCTTCCAGCCCCACCCGGCCCGCCAGGTAATCACCGGTGGCCGTGCCCACCTTCGCGGCCACTTCGTCCGGAGTACCCTGGGCTACCACCAGCCCGCCGTGTTCACCGGCACCCGGGCCCAGGTCCACGATGTGGTCCGCCGCAAGCATGACGTCGCGGTCGTGTTCCACCACCACCACCGAATTGCCCCGGTCACGCAACGCACGCAGGGTGTCGATGAGTCGGTGGATGTCGCGATGGTGCAAACCGACGCTGGGTTCGTCGAGGATGTAGAGAACACCCGTGAGATGGCTACCCACCTGGGTGGCCAGACGCACGCGCTGTCCTTCGCCTCCCGAGAGAGTGGCCGTACCGCGGGACAGGGACAGGTAATTCACCCCCACTTGCAGCAGGAAGCGCAACCGGTGCCGGATCAGGTCGAGAATGGGTTTGGCCACCACTCGTTCGCGCTCACCCGGGAAGGCCACGGTCTCGACCCAGGCCTCGAACTCGGTCAGGGTCAGGGCCGTGGCCTGGCCGATGTGTTTGCCCGCGATTCGCACATTCAACGCCTCGGCCCGCAGGCGATGGCCGTGACACTCGGTGCAGACCTGCTCGATCATCATGCGTTCGAGGGATGACCGCACCTTCTCCGACTTCGTCTCGCGGTGGCGCCGCACCAGTTCGGGGACCAGCCCACTCCAGTCCCGCAGGAAGGCGTTCCAATGCTTGTGTGACTGCAGGCGTTCGGTATCGTCCGCGGAAAAACCGTGAAATACGATATCGCGGTGGGCAGCGGGTATGGCGCCGAAGGGCGTGTCCATTCCGAAACCCAGTGTTTCGGCCAGGGCCTCCAGTTGGACATACAGCCAACTGGTCTCCTTGCCCTTGAGAAACTCCACCCCGCCTGCGGCCAGGCTGCGCCCCGGATCCGGTACCAGCGACTCGGGTTGGATCGTACGCTGCCCCCCGAGACCGTTACACGCCGGACAGGATCCGGCAGGTGAATTGAAGGAGAACAATCGCGGCTCCGGTGCGCTGAAACCACGACCGCAACCGGGGCACGACGAGTCCCGGCTGTAGACACGCTGTTCGTCCCCCAGGCTCACGATGACCGTTCCGCCACCCAGGGCGGCGGCCCGGTCCAGACCCGCCCGCAACCGCTCGCGGCTGCCGGGTCTGTTCCTGAGTCCGTCCACGACCACGGCAATATCGTGACGCCGACCACGATCCAGCTTGATCTCGTCGTCCAGTTCGTGCAGTTCACCGTCCACCAGCACCCGCAGATAGCCCTGGCCGCGCAGATCGTCCAGCAATTTGCGGTGCTCGCCACGGCGACCCAGAATCACCGGGGCCAGCAGGTGGAAGCGGGTGTCAGCCGGTAAAGCGGCTATCTCGTCCTCGATGGCGGCCAGTGAACGTCCCGAAGCGGGAACGCCGCAGTCCGGGCAGTGAATGACGCCACAACGGGCGAAGAGCAGCCTCAGGAAGGCGGAAATCTCGGTGACCGTGCCCACGGTGGAACGTGGACTTCGTCCCAGTCCCTTCTGGTCGATGGCCAAGGCCGGCGACAGGCCCTCGATACGATCCACATCAGGTTTTGGCATCTGGTTTAGATACTGGTGGGCGTAACTGGAGAGGCTCTCCACGTAGCGGCGTTGGCCCTCGGCGTAGAGGGTGTCGAAAGCCAGGGAGCTCTTGCCCGATCCGCTGGGACCGGTCACCACCACCAGGCGGCGGCGGGGCAGATCCACATCGATATCACGCAGGTTGTGGACCCGGACACCACGGAGCACTATCTGCCCCGGGGCGCCGCGCCTGTTACTCTTGCCCGCCTTTGGTGCTTCGGCCATGGATGCTAGCGGGTCTTGGTCTGCAGGTCGGCCGGCAGGGCGTCCCAGGCAGCGCGCTCGGCAGCAGTCAGATCCTCGGTACCCCGGATCACCACGGCCCGGTTGATGGCCACCGGTACCGACGGATAATCGCGTCCCGCGCTCGGGTTCTTTTCGGCACTGACGATGCGGTCAGCCACGTCCTGTCCAGTCACCGCGTAGCCGAATACGGTGTACTGGGTATCCAGTTGGGGAGTTACCGCCACGCAGATGAAGAACTGGCTGCCGGCCGAATCCACGTCGCGACCGCGAGCCATGCTCAGGGTCCCGCGCACATGCTTGACCGCCGAGAATTCCTGTTTGAGGTTGGCCATGCCCTCCAGTCCCTTGTAGCCACGCTCGGCGAGGCGGTCGTTGAGGGCCTGCAGCAACTCGGCGTCCTCGGCACCGATAACATCCGCCAGGGTCGGCCCGCCCATGCCGTCATTGCGGGGGTCGGCGTCCTTGCTGTTGGGGTCACCGCCCTGGATCACGAACCCCGGCACGATGCGATGGAATTTGGACCCGTCATAGAAACCCGTCTCGGACAGGTGTACCAGGTTCGCCACGTGGTTGGGTGCCAGTTCGGGGTAGGTGACCAGCAGGATCGGTCCCTCGTCGGTTTCGAAGCGGACGAACAGGGGTTCGGCCACGGCCAGTCCCGGCAGGACGGCCACCAGGAACAGGACCAGCAGGCAGCGGAAAGTGTGTGTAGCGTGGTGCATGATTCCTCCAGAGGCGGCGCTCAGGGGCGGCGCCGGATCAGGTACTCCAGGTCCAGTCGGCGATGGATGGCCTCGCCCACCTGTTCTGCTTCCGTGCGATCAGCGAATCCATACAGCACCACACGCTGCAGGGTTCCGCTATCAAGTTGGACGATCTCGACTGCGGCATCGTAGCCCAGTTCTCCCAGCCGGGCCTGCAGGGCCGCAGCATTGCCCGGACGCCTGAAGGCGCCGAGTTGCAGGGAATACGCGCCTGTCACCGGTTCCGCGGTGGGCGGGGCCGGGACAGGTTCGACTGCCGGTGCTGTTGCGGTGACCGGTTCCGGCTCGGCCGCCGGTGCGGCGGCAGTTTCGGCGGTGACCGGTTCTGTCGGCGGTACGGTCTCCGGGTCCGGTGATCCCGGGGCGACCGGATGCTCCGCCGGTGTGGTATCCAGGGTCGCGGGCAGCGGTAGCGCCTCCTGCCTGGTCACGTTCCCCGCCACGGTATCGTCGGCCTGCGTCTGCTCGTCCCCGCCGCCACAGGCAGTGAGGCCCAGCAGGGCCACGAGGATAACAATGAGAGCCAGGCTTCCCATACTCGTCCCGTGTCTCCGGTATAGATGGCAAATGTTCATTTCTTCCTCCATCGAGGCTGGCGTCGGGGCAACGAACAACATAGTATCCCGATGATCGCCGCCAATGGCAAGGACGGACAGGATAGTACGGACAAGACCGGACAGGTTCATCACCGGGAGGACAGCTACTGGATCCCAGCACGGAAATGATCTATCTGGACCACGCTGCCACGAGTTTCCCCAAGCCACCCACAGTAGCCGAAGCCATCTCCGGCCACCTGGCAAGCCGTGCAGTCAACCCCGGCCGTGCAGGCTACGACTTGGCCCTGGCGGCTGCAGCGGATATCGATGACCTGCGCCGGCACTTTGACCGCTTCTTCAACAACCCGGCTGCGGACCCCGACCGCTGTGTATTCACGGCCAATGCCACTGATGCCCTCAACCTCGCCATCGCGGGCCTTTGCCAGCGAGGCGACCACGTGATCACGACGGTAATCGAGCACAACTCGGTACTGCGCCCCCTTCACGCCCTGCAACGGCAGGGTCTCATAGAATGGACGGCGGTTCCCTGCGACGGCCAGGGCCGTGTGGATCCGACCGATATCGAATCGGCCCTGCGCCCGCACACGGCCCTGGCGGTGTTCGGTCACGCCAGCAATGTCTGCGGTGCCATCCAACCCGTCGCCGCCATGGCGGCGATCTGCCGATCCCGGGGAGTGACGGTCCTGCTGGATGCAGCCCAGACAGCAGGCTCCCACCCGGTGGACATGACAACACTGGGTGTGGACATGGTGGCATTCACCGGCCACAAGGGACTGCTCGGTCCCACCGGCACGGGCGGTTTGCTGGTGGGACCGGAAGTCGAGATACGCAGCACGCGCTGGGGCGGTACCGGTACACGCTCGGCCGAGGCGGACCACCCCCGGTCCTGGCCCTACCGGCTCGAGGCCGGCACCCTCAACAGCGTCGGGCTGACCGGCTTGGCCGCCGCCCTGGACTGGTTGAAGGACGAGGGGTGTGCAGACGTGGCCGCACACGAACACGGGCTGGCCGACCGCTTTCTCGAGGGCTGCCGTGAACTGCGTGGTCTCTCGGTCGTGGGCATGGGCGAACCCCGTCCCGCGAACCTGGGTCCCGACCGCCTGCCGGTGGTGGCGGTGAACCTGGCGGCACACGACCCTCATACCGTCGGCCAATTCCTGGACCTGGAGCATGGCCTCGCCGTACGCACGGGCCTGCATTGCGCCCCCCTGATGCACCGGGCCCTGGGTACCGCCCCCGCCGGCGCCGTACGTTTCTCTTTCGGACCCTTCAATACCTCGGAGGATG
>QNDV01000056.1 GCA_003646045.1 bacterium | reverse complement strand
GAAATGTCCAGGCCGCCTGCACGCATGTCACTCCCCGGTGCGCCCTGGCCGGTGATGAGCGATGCCCCGCATGGGACACCGGCCAGTGTCAGCGACGATACCATGCCCTGACGCCAACCGCGAAACTCCTCCCCGCGGAGGGTTGCGCCGCTGGCCGATACTGGCCCCGCTCGCGGTGGCGATGTATGATGGTCCCGTCCCGGCCCATCGCTGACATCCTTCCCCGCGAGGTCCGCCCATGCCCCGACCGTTGCTCTATGTTATCGGCACCTTCTTTGGCACCGGCTTTGCCCCCATCGCACCCGCCACCGTGGCCAGCTTCGCCTGGATGATCCTGTGGTGGGCCGTCTGGACCTGGGGTGGACCCGTTTCCCTGGTGGTACAACTCGTCCTGCTGGCGGTCGTGGTGGCCGTCGGTATTCCCGTGGCCAGTGCCCTCGAACGGCTGCATGGCGAGGATCCGTCCCTGGTGGTCATCGACGAGATCGCCGGCATGATTGTCACTTACCTGGGTGTGGTCACCGGGCCGGCGGGCTGGTTGGCGGGCTTCTTCTGGTTCCGTGTCTTCGACATTCTCAAGCCGTTCGGCGTGCGCCGTCTGGAAAAACTGGGTGGCGGACTGGGCATCATGGTCGATGACCTGGGGGCCGGCGTACTGGCGTGCATCGCCACTCATGCCACCATCCGCCTGCTGGGGTGGGTGGCGTGACCATCAGCCGGGCCCGCATCATTGCCGTGGGGGACGAACTGCTGGAAGGACGCACCGTCGATACCAACAGCGGATGCGTGCAGCGCGCCCTGGCGGGTGCCGGTATTCCCGTGGTGGGGGTGGAGGTGGTGCCGGATGATAGCGACGCCATTGGTCTGGCGTTGTCACGGACCGTAACCGGCGAACTGGTGGTTCTTACCGGTGGCCTGGGTTCCACACCGGATGATCTGACCCGCGAAGCGGTGGCCACCTGGGCCGGCGTGGACCTGGCGGAGGATTCGACCCTGCGCCGTCGGATGACAGAACGTTGGCAGCGGCGGGGCGTGTCTCGCCGGGCCGGCGTCGAACGACAGTGCCAGGTGCCGGCGGGTTGCGAGGCGGTGGAGAATCCCGTGGGCTCGGCCCCGGGGCTGGTGGGGCGTCTGGCCGAGCGCACCGTGGTGCTGTTGCCCGGCGTACCCGCCGAGATGGAGAGCCTGCTGCCACTGGTGGTGGCGCTGCTGCGTGGCAAGGACCTCTTGCCGGAGGTAGGGCCCCAGCGCCTCTGGCGCACGGCCCAGGTCGCCGAGTTGGCCCTGGTGGAGCGCTGCGCCGCCGTGCGGTCCGCTCATCCGGATCTGCACTGGTCCTGGTGGCTCACCGAGTGGGGTTGTGATGTGCGCCTGGCCATGAACGCGGGTGGTGACGAGTCGGTTTTCGACCAGGCGGCTGCGGACGTGGATGAGGCCCTGGGCAGGGTAGCGTACAGTCGCGGTGACGAGACCTTGCCGGCAGCGGTGCAACGCCTGCTGCTGGCTGCCGGCCGGACCCTGTCCGTGGCCGAGTCCTGTACCGGTGGGCTCATTGCCGCGCGTCTCACCGACACACCTGGAGCATCAGCGTGTTTCAGCGGGGGTGTGGTGTCCTACGCCGACCGTATCAAGGTGGAGTATCTGGATGTGCCGGCGGAGGTTCTGGAAAGCCATGGTGCAGTCAGCGAGGAGGTGGCTACGGCCATGGCCGCCGGCTGCCGACGTCGACTGGCTACCGACTACGCCCTGGCTGTCAGTGGCATCTCCGGGCCGGACGGTGGCACTGCAGACAAACCGGTGGGGACTACCTGGGTCGCCCTGGCCACGCCGACAGTGGTTTTTGCCCGTCGCTATCGCTTCACCGCCGACCGTCCCCGCAACCGCCTGCTCACGGTGGCCGCCGCCCTGGATAGTCTGCGCCGCCTGCTGGAGACGGACGATTCCATCTCGCCCTGGTATCCGGGCGATACCTGGAGCCGGCTCCGGTGAGGGTTTTCCTGGCCGTCCACCCCGGGGAACAACTGGTCCGGGAACTGTCGGCTCGGCTTGACCCCTGGCACCGACGGCTGGACCTGCACTGGACCAGTTCGTCAGCCTGGCACCTCACCCTGCAGTTCCTGGGCGAGTGGCCCCCCGAGGGTCTGGAACGCCTGCAGACAGCCCTGACCGGCGCCGACTGCGGTGAGCCTTTCACCATTGCCCCCGGTTCGTTGGGAGGGTTTCCCGACCTGCGGCTACCCCGGGTCCTGTTCCTGCAGATGACCGACGACGGGCAGGGTGCCGAGTTGGCCGCCCGCCTCCGGGAGATAGTGGATCGGACCTGGCCTGAAGGACCCCAGGACACACGGCCTTACCACGGCCATCTGACTCTGGCACGATTGCGATCTCCACTTGGTCGTGATGATTGTAGAATGATGGATACCATCGACTTGAGTGCACTGCCGGATGTTCAGGTCGAAGGCTTCAGCCTGGTATCCTCCGAGCTTCACACCGCCGGTCCACGGCATAGGGAGCTGGCATTCTGGCGGTTGCGAAAAAAAGGCGAATAAAACCGTTTGCCACACCGTCGGTCACCGTGTTATGTTGGCCGCGCAATGGAGAATCAGGGCAGGCACGGACGCACCGGCAGGGCCCACCCGTCACCGGTTCGCATGATAATCACAGGCTCCAGAAAGGTGTTCACCAGGAACGCCGGGGAAAGAGGACACGCATGGCGAAGAACAAGAGTGACGACCGGGCCAAAGCCCTCGAATTGACGCGGGCGCAGATCGAGAAGCAGTTCGGCAAGGGCTCCATCATGCTGCTGGGCGAGAACCGGGTCTATGACAACCTGGATGCTATTTCCACGGGCAGCCTGGCCCTGGACATCGCCCTGGGTATCGGTGGCCTGCCCCGCGGTCGCGTTACCGAGATCTACGGTCCCGAGGGCAGCGGCAAGACCACCGTCTGTCTTTCGGTCGTGGCCAACTGCCAGAAGAATGGCGGTACCGCGGCTTTCGTGGATGCCGAGCATGCCTTGGATCCCCCCTATGCCCGCAAGCTGGGGGTGGATATCGACAACCTGCTGGTGAGCCAGCCTGATACGGGTGAACAGGCCCTGGAGATCGTGGAGATGCTCGTGCGTTCGGGCGCCGTGGACATCATTGTGATCGACTCGGTGGCGGCCCTGGTGCCGCGGGCCGAGATCGAGGGCGAGATGGGTGACACCCATGTGGGGCTGCAGGCGCGGCTCATGAGCCAGGCCCTGCGCAAGCTCAGTGGTGCCATCGCCAAGACCAATACCCTGGTCATGTTCACCAACCAGATCCGCATGAAGATCGGGGTCATGTTCGGCAACCCCGAGACCACCAGCGGTGGCAATGCCCTGAAATTCTACAGTTCGGTGCGACTGGATATTCGCCGCATCGGCGCCATCACCCAGGGTGAGGAAGTGACAGGCAACCAGGTGCGGGTGAAGGTCGTGAAGAACAAGGTGGCGCCGCCGTTCCGGAAAGCCGAGTTCGACATTCTCTACGGCGAGGGTATCAGCAAGGAAGGCGACCTCATCGATCTGGGGGTCAACGCGGATATCATCCAGAAATCCGGGGCCTGGTACAGCTTCGGCGAGGAGCGTCTGGGACAGGGCCGCGAGAACGTGCGGGTCTTCCTCAAGGAGAACAAGGATCTCTACGAGAAGATCAAGGGCCTGGTGTTCGATCATTACGGCATAGCCAACGGCAAGCCGGTGGTGGAGGAAGTCACCGATGCCGCGGCCAAGACACCGGCCAAGACATCGCCCCGGGCGGCAGCCGCCCAGGCGGGAGGGCCGGCTACGCCCAGTGCCGCTGACAGGCCCGCCGCTGACAAGCGCAGTTGAAGGATGCCGTCGTGAGTGACGGTGCGCCCACCCCGGAGCAGCCGACGGACAGTCGGCTGCTTCTGGCTGTCCGTCGTGAAGAGGGAGCCGTGGTTCTCGTACTGGACGGGGGCGAGGACCTCGAACTGGCTCCGGAGTCGGTGCCGGCCGACCTGCCACCCCTTGGTACCGTACTTGGTGCCGAACTGCTGGCCGAACTGCGTCATGCTGCCCAGCGCAAACAGGCGGCGCGACTTGTTTTCCGGATCCTGGACCGACGCCTGGTGTCGCCGGCCAATTTGCGCCGTCGCCTGGCGCAGGAAGGTCTGGACGTCGGTGCGGTGGACGAGGTATTGGCACAGATGGCCGAGCGGGATCTATACTCCGACCGCAGATTCGCCGAGGCATGGTGCAGGGAGGCACTGCTCACGCGGGCGGTGGGACGTCGCTACCTCGAACGGAAGCTGCGTGAGAAGGGCGTATCCGCGGAAGTGGCCCGTGACTGTTCACGCGAAGCCCTGGATCCGGATACGGAGTCGGAATTGGCCAGACGAGCGGCGGTGGCCCGCTGGAAACGCCAGGGTGGGTCACCGGACCGGCGGGCCGAGGCGGCGGTGATTCGTCACCTGCAGGGCCGGGGCTTCGACATCGGACTGGCTGTACGCACTGCGCGGGCGATGCGACCGTCCGCTACACCGGATGAGGAGATGACGTGAGGATTCTGGTAACAGGCGCCGCAGGCATGCTGGGCCGGGCGGTGACCAGGTGTTTCGAAGCCGACCACGAGCCGGTGGGTATCGATTTGGCGGACGGCGACCTGGCCTCGGCCGGCGTGGCGGCGCGTCTGGTGGCAGAGGCATCCCCCGAGTGGATCATTCACTGTGCCGCCTGGACCGATGTGGACGGCGCCGAGTCGGCCCGACGGGAGGCCATGGCCGCCAACGCCGACGCCACCGGCCACCTGGCGGGGATTTGCCGGCAGCAGGATATCGGTTTGACCTATCTCAGCACCGACTATGTCTTTGACGGGCAAGGCAATGACGGAGGGTACGACGAGGGGGACCCGCGCGATCCACTCAACCACTACGGACTGACCAAGGCCCGGGGCGAGGAACATGTCGAGTCCCTGCCCGGTGACTGGCAGATCGTGCGCACGAGTTGGCTGTTTGGTGACGGCCGAGTCAATTTTCCCAAGACCATCGTTGGCCTGCTGGACAGACAGGAGACTCTGCAGGTGGTGGATGACCAGCGGGGCTGTCCCACCTATGCCGACGACCTGGCCGAGCTGCTGCACTTCCTTGTGCCCTCGCGTCGGCGTGGTATCTTCCACGGAACCAATGCCGGGGATGTGACCTGGTACGGTTTCGCCAGGGAAGTCGCTGCTGTCGTGGGCAAGGACCCGGGGCGGATCACGCCCTGTGCCAGCAGCGTATGGCCCACAGCGGCGGTGCGGCCTCCGTGCTCGGTGCTGCGCAGTGGGCATCTCGAGAAGGTGGGCTGTCCGGCACGTCCTTCCTGGCAGGACGCGGTGGCACGCTACCTTGCCCGTCTGGAAGCAGGATCAGTCGCCTTTCCCTGAGACGGACCATAAACGGAAGAAGCGAACCATGGCCTCCATGCCGGACCACCGCCAGGACCAGACGGCGGCAATGTTCACCGCTGTGGTGGATGATCTGCGACGTGTCCTGGACAAGCTGGGTACTGAGCACCGCGATGCCGTGGCCGGGTTGGCTGCCGACGTGGTGGATACCTGGCGGCAGGGCGGGCGTCTGCTGGTTTGCGGCAACGGCGGCAGCGCTGCCGACGCCCAGCATATCGTGGCCGAGCTGGTGGGGCGCTTCCGGGCGGAACGACCCGGTTACGCGGCCATCGCACTGACTACCGATACGTCCATCATGACCGCCGTCGCCAATGACTACGGTTTCGAACGCGTCTTTGCCCGACAGGTAGAGGCGCTGGGCAGGGCTGGCGACGTGCTGCTGGTCATATCCACCTCCGGCAATTCGGCCAACTGCATCGAAGCGGTGGTTGCGGCCCGTGGCGCCGGCCTGAAAGTCCACGGTTTTCTGGGCGGCAGCGGTGGTCGCCTGCTCCCCCTGGTGGACAGTGCATTGGTGGTGCCCGATGACGCCACCCCCAAGATCCAGGAGGTCCACATAACCATGGGCCACCTGTTGTGCATGCTGGTGGAGACCTGGATGGCGGCTGATGACTGAGGCGATATCCGCCACGGCGCCGGCACCCGTTACGGCTCCGGACCTGCCTGAGCCCCACCGCGTGGCTCTGGTCCACGACTGGCTGACCGGTATGCGCGGGGGGGAGAAGTGTCTCGAGGTCATGGGGGAGATCTTTCCCGGTGCGGACCTCTTCACCCTGCTTCACGTGCCGGGCTCGGTCTCGCCGGTGATCGAGGATCGACGCATCGTCACCTCCTTCATCCAGCGACTGCCCCAGGCGGAACACCGCTATCGTTGGGCACTGCCTTTTTTTCCGCGCGCCGTGGAGTCGTTCGATCTCGACGGGTACGACCTGGTGCTCAGCAGCAGCCACTGTGTGGCCAAGGGCGCAGTTGCCGCGCCGGGCGCCCTGTCGGTATGCTACTGCTATACACCCATGCGATACGTGTGGGACCGGTTCGATGACTACTTCGGCGGCAAACCCGCACCACTGCGGAAACTGATCGGCTGGGAGGCGGCGCGTCTGCGCGACTGGGATCGTCGCACCGCCGGGCGGGTACAGCGTTGGCTGCCCATTTCTAACGTGGTCCGGCAACGGCTGCTGGACTGGTACGGGGTATCCCCCGCCAAAGCACGTGTTCTGTTTCCCCCTGTCGATGTGGGGCGGTTCGCGGGTGCGGGGCGCGGGCCGGTACCGAACGGTTTCGACAGTGGCAGCTACGACTTCGTGCTGTCTGCCCTGGTGCCCTACAAACGTATCGACCTGGCGGTCAAGGCGGCCGTGGCGGCGGGGCGTACCCTGGTGGTGGCCGGTGACGGTCCCGAGCGTGCGCGGCTGGAAACCCTGGCTGCGGCTGCAACGGGTTCCGGTCGGGTGGTTTTCCTGGGACGGGTGGCGGACGCGGAACTGCCGGCTTGGTACGGCCATTGCCGCTGTTTCGTGTTTCCGGGTCTGGAGGACTTCGGCATCACACCCCTGGAGGCCACCGCTGCCGGTCGACCGGTGGTGGCCTACCGGGCCGGAGGTGCCCTCGATACGGTGCAGGAAGGGTTGAACGGCGTGTTGTGCGAGGAGCAGACCACCACGGCGCTGGCCGCGGCCTTGGCCGACCCCCGTCTGGATGGCCCCTGGGACGAGGCGGCCATGGTGCGTCATGCCAGCGGATTCGACCGGGCACGTTTCAAGCGGGAACTGTCCACCGAACTGGCGGTGGCCTGGGCCGAACATCGGAACCCGGGTCAGGCGCCGGCTGACGGGGTGGAGGCGTCATGAGCACGGCACCGGAATCCAATCCGTCCCGGACCGGGACCCCGGACTCCGGGGCCGGCACCGACCGTGGTCGCAATCGCCTGATCGAAGCGGTGGTACTCATCGCCGTCGATATGGTGATGCTCCAGTCGGCCTTCCTGGCGACCTACTGGTTACGTTTCTTCAGCGGGATCTGGCTGGTGCCCATGGGTATCCCGCCCTTCGGCATGTACCTGGCGGCGGGCCTGGTGGTGTCGGCGGTGTTCTTCGCCATCTTCTATGGTACGGGCATGTACACCAATCGCGGTGGGCGGACCATCGAAGACGACATGATGGGGCTGCTCCGCGGTGTGGTGCTGGGTTCGTTGCTCGTGCTGGCCCTCGCGTTCTTCCTGCGGGGCCTGACCTATAGCCGCTCCTTTTTCGGCCTCTTTTTCCTGTCGACCTTCTTCTTCCTGACCGTGGGCAGGATACTGGCGCGTATTTTCCTGCGCAGATTCATGAGTCGCGGTGTGGGAACGACGCGGATGCTGCTGGTGGGGGAGAGCCCCATGCGCGCACGTCTGCTGCGCTCCATCCAGACCCTGCCCGGATTGGCCCTGCGGCCGGTGGGTTGGGTCAGGGTGCCGGACGGGTCCGGGTCCGAGCCCCCACAAGAGCAGGAATCCACCTCCGTGTTTGACGCCGCCGGACGCCGCCCACCTTCGCGGCCCGCCCGCGAGCTGCCATGCCTGGGGGATGTGACGGGGATCCGTGATATCGTTCTGGCCGAGCACATAGACCTGGTGGTGTTGACGGTCCCCTTCGACGATCTTCATCTGGTGAGCCGTGTGGCCCGGGACCTGGCCAATCTGAATGTCGACCTGCAGTTCGTACCCGATCTGTTCTCGCTCCACACCAGCCGCATGCGCCTCAAGGAGATTGCGGGCATACCGTTCATTTCCGTGCGCGAGGAGTCCCTCAGCGGTGTCGACCTGCTGGTGAAGAGAACCTTCGACCTGGTAGCCAGCGGGTTCGGTCTGTTGGTGCTCCTGCCCCTGTTCGCGGTGTTGGCGGTGCTGGTGCGCCTGTCGTCGGCCGGACCGGTCTTTTACCGGCAGGATCGCATCGGGCGGGACGGCCACGAGTTCGCCATGGTCAAGTTCCGCACCATGGCCAGTGATGCCGAGGCGGGCAGCGGTCCGGTCTGGACCACGGAGACCGATCCGCGGGTAACGGCGGTGGGTCGGGTGCTGCGCCGGTACAGCCTGGATGAACTGCCCCAGTTGTGGAACGTGGTCAAGGGTGACATGAGTCTGGTGGGGCCACGCCCCGAACGCGGCGTCTTCGTGGAGGAATTCAGCCGTCAGATGCCACGCTATTTCGAGCGGCACCGGGTCCAGTCGGGTGTGACGGGATGGGCCCAGGTCCATGGTCTGCGGGGAAACACGAGTATCGCCGAGCGTACTCTCTATGATTTGCATTACGTCGAGAACTGGTCTTTGCTCCTGGATATCCGGATCCTCTTGATGACGATACATCACGTGCTGCGCGGGGAGAACGCCTACTGATGAGTACTGCGATGGCTTTTGTCGAGAATATGCGTCCTCGCCAGTGGACCAAGAACCTGCTGCTTTTTGCCGGCGTCATCTTTGCCCAGCGCCTGGGCGAATCCGCGTGTGTGACGCGGGCGGTCCTGGGTGTGTTGGTGTTCTGTTGCGCGTCCGGCGTCATCTACATCTTCAATGACATCGCCGATATCGATCTGGATCGACGGCACCCCACCAAGCGTTTGCGGCCCATAGCTTCGGAACGATTGCCCCTGCCGGTGGCGGTGCGCGGAGGGTTGGCCCTGCTGGTGGTGGTACTGGCGGCAGCCGCCCTGCTGGGCCCCGCCTTCCTGGGTGCGGTGTCGGTGTTCTTCCTGTGGAACTGGCTCTATACGCGGGTACTGAAGAAGGTGCCGGTACTGGATGTGTCCGGTATCGGCATGAGCTTCGTGATCAGGGCCACCGCCGGTGTCTTCGTACTGCTGCCCGCCTGTCCGGGAGTCACCATCAGCCCCTGGCTGCTGTTGTGTACCTTCTTCCTGTCCCTGTTTCTGGGCTTCGCCAAGCGTCGGGACGAACTGCTGAAAGTGGCACCGCGAGGAGACGAGACCCGACCGGCCCTGAAGGGTTACACGGAAGCGGCGCTGAATGCCGGTATCGGGGTCAGCTTCGGACTGACGGGCATGGCGTACGCGCTGTACACGGTTTGGCCGGATACGGTGGCACACTTCGGAACCCGGAGCCTGATCTACACGTTGCCATTCGTGCTGGCCGGCATGGGCCGGTACCTCTATCTGGTCTACAAGGAGGAGCGTGGGGGCAAGCCCCACGAGATCCTGCTCAACGACGCGGTCCTGCAGGTTGTCGTGGTGGGGTGGGTGCTGGTGTCGATTCGTATCATCGGCCTGTAGAGCGAAGGGACTGGAGAATCAACATGCGTGCAACGGTCGCCCTGG